>CAYOIT010000001.1:0-49221 GCA_964404035.1 uncultured Verrucomicrobiota bacterium
TCCCCCTGAAGCGGGCGGTCGGCGGCCTCCCGTTTCGCGGCCTGTGGTGGAGAACCTCCCGCACGAAGTACAGGAGGCCAAGCCCGCCAGTCTTGATGGCATCGAACAGGGGGCTACCAGGGAGGTCGTACTTTCCCTGATGGGGGCCCCAAAAGGGTTCGCAGGGACCCCACCAAGGCAGGTTCTCATCTACGACCAGGGAGTCGTGGTTCTCGAGGACGGGAAAGTCGTTTCCGTAAAGGTCAGGAAATGACGGAATCATCAGGCCTCCCTGTTCCCGCCCGCCTCACTCCGGCTCAAAACCCCACGGCACTACGCACTATCCGCGGGCAATAACATTTCCTGGCCGTCGGAACCCGTTACCGGGGCATCGGCAGATTTCCCACCCAGTCCGCAAACATGGAGTGGCCCCGCTTGCGCGCGGGATCGCCGCCCCCGGCGGGCATGGCGCAAAACGTGAGGGGATCTCCCTGGCGGGCGAGTTTGATGACGAGCCGCTTCGGCGCGGGACCTACCTTCATCGGGCCGACGTGGCCATCCTGCAGGGACACCTCGCGCGGCCTTTCCCGCCGGGCCAGTTCCTTGCCGTCAAACCAGACGACATGCGGCGCCGTCGTGGTGACGTGGAAGGCGAGATCACGCGGTTCTTCCGCCACCAGCTCTCGCACCAGGTAGAAACAGGCTTGTCCGCGAAAGCCGGCGATCTGCGCGCCGTCCAGATAGTCTTCGCCCGCCTGAATCTCTTCAGGCATTTCCTCGGGAATATCCTCCTTGAGCAACCGAACCTCGTCGAGATAGGGTTTGTCCAGCCGGGCATAGTGGTTCCAGGAGTCACCGTCTTGCGGAAACGTCATCTTCCCGTCATGGTTGTAGGGACAGATCTCGTTCTTCGAGGTGTCCCACATGTCGAAGTAAGGTCCGTAGACGCGCCAGAGACGGGCGCCCCCCAACCCGAACTGATAAGTCCGCGTCTCTCCCTCCTGGCCCACCCAGCGAAGGGTGATTAGGTTCCTGTCCCACACCGGCCCGGGCCGCGGTGCCAGCAGAAGCTCCACGGCGGCTTCCTCGCCCGGCGCCAGGGTCAGGGCTCCTTTCCCGCAGGAACAGGTCAGGTGAGCAGGAACGTCGACGCACCACGTTCCGGGGCGAGGGGCGTCGGCGGTATTGGTGAAAGAGAGCCGAACCGGTGTGTTTTGTCCTGCCCGTAGATAGGGGCCGGCGGGGTAGGAGACTCCCAGCCTGACTCCGGGTGCGGGACGGGGACGCAGGGCCACCTCGGGCGCGTCCAGGATCGTGATGTGGGGGGCGCACTGACGCGTGATCTCGACTCCCACCCGGGCCGTATCCTCGGTGAGCTCGTCGAAAGACGCGTGACGGTGTTTGACGTCAATGGCGCAGGCCAGGGTTTTGCCCATCTTCTCAACCCAGTCGGCGGGAAAGATGGAGGGGCCCTTCATGATGCCCAGCAACGCGCCGGCGGTGGCGGCAGTGCAGTCGGTGTCCCAACCACTGTTCACGGCCAACCGCAAGGTCTCCTCGAAGTCGCCGCGGCCCAGGGTGAGCGCCATCACGACGATGGATTGATTCATGAGCGCCTTGGAGGCGTCGCGGTCGCCAAACCGGCGCACCAGCAGACGCCAGGCCTCCTCGAAACGCGGGTGGGCGGCGCAGATGGCGCGGGTTTCGTGCACCATGTGATGGACAGCGCTTCCCTCCGGGAGAACCGCCAACCCGGCATCAATGACCCGTTCGAGGTCATCGTCAAAGAAGGCGGCGGCGGCGGCGGCGGCCAGGAACCTCTCGCAGAGTTCACTGGCGCCCCCGTGATCGAGCTGGGCGTCCTTCCTGGCGTAGTCTGCGGCCAGAGCGGGATTACCGGGACATACCAATCCCCAGATCTCGCTTCGGATGGGGCAACCCTCGGACTCGAAGAAGAAGCGGTTGTTCCAGGTTCCGGAAAGGGGCGGATGAATGCCGCGCTGGAAGTTGTGGAGAAAGACGCCGTATTCGCAGAAGTTGTACCAGCAACGGTCCTGCCAGAACTCGGCGAGGTCATCCGATTCGATCCAGATTCCCCGCTCCTGAAGCGCCTCCAACCAGACAATCTGGATGTCCATGTCGTCGTTCGGCATGATGGTTTCAGGCCAAAGCGCCTCACGGGTCAGGGTCATGAGCGTTTTGTGGTTTTCCATGCGGGCCCCGATGGTGCCGCCGATGCTCTTGCCCATCCAGCCGGCGTAAATCTTGGCGCGGTAATCGTTGTAATTCAGGGTCAGCTTCATATTGTCCTTTCCTATTTTCGTTGCTGGCGTGTGGCGGCACCACGGCTCCAGGCTGCAATCACGTTAGTCCTTGGCCTTGGTTCGGCAGCAGGCGGTGAACGTTGCATGAACTTGACGGGCTTGTCAAAACCTAACCGGATCAGAAGCCAATACTGAAGAGGGAGCCGTCGGCGAACTCGAATCGCAGGCGGACGAGATCGTGCCGGAATCCCGCTGTGGACCTGTCTTTCCACCGCAGGACATGGGCGGAGCTGTCACCCTGGACAGGCAGGGAGTCCATGAGATGGTAACCGGGGAGCTTTCGCCCGAACACATCGCAGAGTTCGGCGCGCAGCCAGCCGTGAATCTCGGCATCGATTGTGATCGTATCGCCTTGAACGGCGAACGGCTTGCTGGTGAATCCTCCGGTAACGCGGTCGGCGCCCAGTCCCACAAACCGGTTCTTCCCCCAGCGTGCCGCCATGATCGTCACCTTTCGGGGATCGTCCGGAAGGTGGTTCCGGTTATGCGGGAAAGGGGTCCCGGTATAGAGCCCCAGCCAGGTGTCGCCCTCGTCGATCCAGGCATTGGCGGGATAGATGCCGGCCGAATCGGGAGCCAGGGGGGCTTCTGCGCGGGGGATGAACCCGCCCCGCAGAGGCCTGTGCCACTCCCGTCCATCGCGGCTGAACGCCAGCTCAAGATCCTGGGTTTGCTGACCGTCTTCCACACGGTAATGCCCGAGAGAACCGATCTGCCAGTCCTCATGCCACTGCACGGCCATGTGATAGAACTGCAGATCCCAGGGGTCGCGGCGGTCGGGCCTGACGATCAATTCCGGCGGTCCCCACGCCAGTCCGTCGGCGCTAAGCCTGCGTTGCATGAGGCGGTGGACACCGGGACAATTGTCCACCTCCACACGACGGTCGGGGATGGCGGCGGTGATCCATGGCGAGAAGCACTCGTACCGGTCGAGGAGGGGGTTGTGGTAGACGAAATTGGCGTCGTTGGTGCGCAACGCCTTCTTGCGCCACAGTTCGGCAACCGCCTCCGGGGCCAGCGAGGGATTGCCGCTACCCGGAAACCACCCAGCCTCCAGGCAGTTGGCTTCGCCAAGCCAGGCGTTGTTCAGCGGGTGGACGACGGGCTCATCGACCTGCCAGTGCAGGCCGTCCGTGCTGCGGGCAACGTAGTAGTCATGGCCGTGCGGGTGGTGATGCCAGAAGTACATTCTCCATTCGCCGGAAGGCAGGCGCAGGACCTGTGGCTGAACCGAGCCGGGTTTGGCAGAGGGGATGTTATGAATCGCGAGCCGGTTGGTGTCCTGGCTGTCGACGATCACCTGTCCGAGCGCTGGTTTCTCCCAGGTCACGCCGTCAACGGATTCCGCGATCGCGAGCCAGAACTCCGACATGCCCCTGACGTAACCCGAGTAGTAGAGCCTATAGCGCCCATTGTCCAGCTGCAGCAGGGTCCCGCCAAAGATTGAAGCGTGGTGACCTTCCCAACTATCGATGGCCTCAATCACGATGCCGAGCTTCTGCACCGGGGCGGCCACGTGCCGCAGGTTGCTGGCCTCGGCGGGAAGGGCTTCCTCGAAGAAGAACTGCCGCCGGCTAAGGTGCTGGTGCGGGGTGGCGGTAGCAAAGGACAAAGGCCGATGGCGCATGGTTCACTCCATTCAGTTCGGTCCATCCGCGACGCGAGAGGATGGGCACCCCAGCCAAGCGTTTCGAATGGAGTTGTTGCTCATTCTGACGAGACTGCTATCACGTCTTTGCTTCTGAACTCAAGGGGATTGTAGGAGGCCGACACACCACTATCTGGAATCCCGTGTGCAGACTTCCACAAAACCGTGCACGTCATTTACGGCGGTATGCATCCAGACCGTTATGGCATCGCCCAGATAAGGATGTTTCCGGTAGGTGGCGTTGGCGGGAATCACCAGTCGCGCGAGGCCATTCGTGAATTTAAGCATCGTCCGTGCTTGATTATTGCCCTCGCAGGTCGTTAACTATGCCGCATGAGTGCGACGGTAACCGACAAACCGCCTCTGATCAAGAGACAGGCCCCCATGTCTCAGGTGCTTTACGCCCTGATTCCGATCGCGTTAGCCGGCATCTATTTCTTCGGGTGGCGGGTCGCCGCCATGCTGGCGGTGGGCAATCTGGCCGCCTTTCTTACCGAATACGCGTTTGTGCGGGGAACAGGACAGCAGGTGACCGCCGCGGTGTTTGTCACGGGGACGCTACTAGTGATGTCGCTATCGCCTGTGTTGCCTCTCTGGATGGTGGGGGTTGGCGCGGTGTTCGCTGTGGCGTTCGGCAAGATGATGTTCGGCGGATTCGGACGCAATGTCTTCAATCCGGCGCTCGTGGGACGAGCCTTCCTCTACATCAGTTTTGGCGGCTGGATGACGGCACGCTGGAGTGAATCGATGTCGGGTTGGCCGGGAGGATTCGGCGCCTATGCGGCGGATGCCATTACCCAGGCCACGCCCGGGATGTTACTCAAGACCGGGGGAATCATTTCCTTCAAAGACTTGTTGGTCGGTGCCACGGCGGGCACGGTCGGCGGCACCAGTGCCATCCTGGCGATCGCAGGCGGGCTTTACCTGTTATGGCGGAAAACCGCCAACTGGCGTATCGCCCTGCCGGCGGTGCTTGGATTTTACGCGATGCAAGGGGGCCTATGGCTGGCTGGCGTGGAAAAAGCCGCCGAACCGCTGCATGCGATGGTGGCCGGCAGTTTCCTGCTGGGC
The DNA here is from genome assembly GCA_964404035.1 of uncultured Verrucomicrobiota bacterium. Classification (GTDB taxonomy): domain Bacteria; phylum Verrucomicrobiota; class Kiritimatiellia; order CAIKKV01; family CAITUY01; genus CAMBRF01. Next base: position 5,023 of record CAYOIT010000001.1, read on the forward strand.
GTGTTCTTCTACGCGACTGAGCCGGTCACGGCATCGAAGCATGCGCTGGGCCGCTGGATCTACGGTGCGTTCATCGGGGTGATGTCGTCGCTGATCGGCGTGTATTCGGTCTGGCCGGCGGGGACGATGTTCGCCATTCTGCTGGCCAACATGTTCACGCCCATCATGGACTACGGGTTAAAACAATGGGATGCAAAACGTGCAGTGAAGAGCAAGGGTGCGACTGCGGCAAAACAGCCGTGATCTTCCCCGGCAAGACACGCGAACAGGCCCGGACGCTGGCGTTCATGCTGGCGATCACGGTCGTGGTCGTCTCGGCTGTGTCCGGCGCCTATTTGTTGACCGCGGACCGGATCCGACTGAACGAGTCGCTCTTCCTCAAGCGGGCGATCCTGACTGCCGCCGGTCTGGAGGTCACGAAGGACCCCGCCGACCTTGCCCGTCTTTATGAGACCCGCGTGCGGGCCACGTCGGATCCGGACTGGTTTGAAGTCCTGGAGAGCGAAGGCGGCCCGGTTAAGGGGCAGGTGCTCCGGGAATCGGGCGCCGGGCTGTGGGGGACCATTCGTGGCGTGGTCGGGTTCGATGCCGCCGGTGAACGCCTGACCGGGATCGAGTTCACGGAACAGAATGAGACACCGGGGCTGGGGGCACGGATTGACGAGGCGTGGTTCAAGTTGCAGTTCAAGGGCAAGCGCGGCCCGTTCGAACTCGTGCCGGAGGGCGCCCCGGACAAGGCAAACGAGTTTGATGCCATCACGGGCGCGACGATCACCTCCAAGGGTGTACGCGAATTGGTGAATCGTTGTGTGGAAAAGGCGCGGAGCCGGTCGTTAGATTAGGCCGGGCGCTACGTCGCCCGGCGGCGGGCAGCGTAGTGCCCGCCGTACTCTCGGAAAGACACTGAAGTTCGGATGATGCGGATAGCACGGATGAAGAAGGCAACCAAAGTGTTTCTGACGAATCTCGGGGTGGACAATCCTGTCTTTGTCCAGATCCTGGGCATCTGCTCCACGCTGGCGGTGACGAACGTGGTGAAGAACACGCTCGTCATGTGCCTGGGGTTGATTTTCACGACCGGCCTGTCGAGTTGGACGGTGTCGGTATTGCGCCGCTGGATCCCCTCCCGCACGCGGATGATGGTGGAGGTTTTGATCATTGCCGGGTACGTCATCGTGGTGGATATTGTGTTGCGCGCTTTTCAGCCGGAGATTTCTCGCCAGTTGGGTCCCTATGTCGGGCTGATCATCACCAATTGCATTGTCATGGGCCGGGCCGAGGCGTTTGCCTTGAGCCACCCGCCGGGGTTGTCATTTGTGGATGGGGTGGCGGCCGGGGTGGGCTACTCCTACGTGCTGCTGTTGATCGCGGTGGTGCGGGAACTGATGGGGTCGGGAACCTTCTGGGGGATCCGCATCCTGGGGGCGTGGTGGACGAACTGGTCCATCATGGTCATGGCGCCGGGCGGCTTCTTCATCCTGGCCTTGCTCATCTGGGTGATCCGGGCCAAGATCCTTAAGCCGGATGCCGCCAAGGGGGCACGCCCATGAACGATTCCCTGGCCCTGATGACCCTTCTCCTGTCGGCGGTGTTCACCAGCAATATCCTGCTGACCAACTATCTGGGCATGTGTTCCTTCCTGGCGGTATCGAAGGAGGTCAAGACCTCGCTTGGTCTGGGGGCCGCGGTGGTTTTCGTCATGGCCTTCACCTGCCCGTTGAACTGGATGGTTCACGCGTGGGTGCTGAAGCCGCTCCACCTCGACTACCTGAGCTTCATTGTGTTCATCATCGTGATCGCCGCGTTCGTGCAGGTGATCGAGATGATCATCGAACGCGTGTCCGAAACGCTTTATGCGAACCTTGGGATCTTCCTGCCGCTCATCACGGTCAATTGCGCCATTCTTGGGGCCGCGTTGTTCATGATCATCCGCAAGTACACGCTGGTGGAGTCGTTCGTCTATGGCGCCGGCAGCGGGCTGGGTTGGGCCCTGGCCATCCTGGCCATGGCGGGGATCCGGCAGGAGAAACTGAACCAGACGAAACTGCCGCGCGGACTGGAGGGACCGGCGATTGCGCTGGTGGTCGCCGGGATCATGGCCCTGGCGTTCATGGGGTTCTCAGGCATGGGGGGCGGTAACTGAACCAGCCATGATTACGGCTTTTCTCATCGGTCTGGGCGTGATGTGCGCGGTGGTCCTGCTGCTGACCATCGTGATTCTCATCTGCGACGCCACCATTGCCAACTACGGGCCGGTCAGCATCGTCATCAATGACGAAAAGGAAGTGACCGTTCAGGGCGGACAGCCGCTGCTGGCGGCCCTGAAAGAGCAGAAGATCTTCATCCCCTCCGCCTGCGGCGGACGCGGGTCGTGTGGACTGTGCAAAGTCAGGATTCTGGATGGGGCGGGGGATCCGCTGGCCACGGAACTCCCCTGGCTCACGGCGCAGGAGCGGAAAAACCAGGTCCGGTTGTCCTGCCAGGTCAAGGTCAAGCGTCCGATGCGGATCGAGATTCCGCCGGAACTGTTCAAGGTGCGGCAGTATCAGGCGCACGTGATCGGTCTGCGCGACCTGACCTACGACATCAAGGAGGTGACGCTTAAGCTCGCCAACGGCGAGAAGATCGATTTCAAGGCGGGCCAGTTTATCCAGTTCGAGGTTCCCCCGTATGCGTTGACGGACGACGCCGTGTACCGCGCCTATTCCTTGGCCTCCAGCCCGTCGGTCCATGACCGCGTGGAACTGGAGATGCGCCTGGTTCCTAACGGTATCTGCACCACCTATGTCCACAAATACCTTAAGGTGGGCGATGAGGTGACCCTCAACGGGCCCTATGGCGAGTTCCATCTGAATGACTCCGAACGGGAGATCATCTGTGTGGCCGGTGGATCGGGTATGGCGCCGATCAAGTCGATCCTGCTTCGGCTGAACGAACAGCACTCCCCGCGGCGGATCAGGTATTTCTTCGGCGCGCGCTCCGTGCGCGATCTCTTCCTGGTGGACGAGATGCGCGCGCTGGAGAAGTCGCTCCCGGATTTCAAGTTCGTTCCCGCACTGTCCGCCCCTGATGCCGGGGCGGCGTGGACCGGCGAGACCGGGTTGATCACGGAGGTCATGGGCCGGCAGGTGACGTCGGTGGAGAATGCCGAAGCCTATCTGTGCGGCAGTCCAGGGATGATCGATGCCTGTGTGGCGGTCTTGCGGGCAAAAGGCCTGCCGGCCGAACGGATCTACTACGACAAGTTCGGATGAGGAGCGGTGCGGCATGAAAGAGACACTCCAGACGCGGAAGATTCGCGAAGACATGCGCCCCGGCAAGCTGAGTCTGCCGGGATTCCTGGGCGGCGAGAGCGACCTGATGCGGAGGCTGGACGAGGACAACGAGGCGGTCAAACAGTTGAACCTCACGCACGCGCGGATGGCCGCCCGGATGCGGGAATTGCGCGACGCTGGCGCCGCAGGGTTGGGAGAGTTCGTCTCTTTGCTCCCGCATTTCGAGGTCAGGGTGGATACCGTGCGCGGCCGGATTCCCTGTCCTTTTGGCGAGCGCGGGCTCTACCCCAAGACCAACATCACGGTTCGCAACCTTGCGTCGGGTCGCGAGATGTCGTTCACGGACCTGCATATCCACCTGATTGGCGTGCACGGATTTTATGAGGGGAGGGGAACGCCCTTCCGCCTGGAACCGGGCGATCTGGTGGCCATTCTGGAAGTGGTGCCCGAAGTGTGATCGCATGGCTCGCCGCGGCCGGAAAAGTCGAATAACCCGGGTCGCGCCTGGGGACCGCGCCTAGCCACAGTCAAGGGGAACGGGTTGTCGGAGAGGGAGGAATGTGACATGAACCAGAACGAGCAGGATCGGACGGGTACGCCGGCAGCAGGACCCGTGGCTTCGTCCGTCTATACGCCCACACTAACTCCGAAAGAGCACGATCAGGTCATCTCGGTGCTGGGCATCAAGAAGGCCAATACAAGACTGTGGCAGTTGGGGTTGCTCGGGATCCTGGCCGGGCTCTACATCAGCTTCGGGGGGCTGGTTTCGCTGGTGGCCTTGAACGAGGGAATGGGGCGCATCGCCGCCGGGACGGTGTTCAGCGTAGGGTTGGTCCTGGTGGTGATTGCCGGTGCCGAGCTCTTCACGGGCAACATCATCATGATCGTCGGGGCCATTACGGGCAAGTACTCTGTGCGAAAGCTTCTGCGCAATTGGATGGCCGTCTATGTGGGTAATTGGGTGGGGGCGTATCTGTTTGCCGTGGCGGTGCTGGCGGCGGGACTCCTGGTCATGGACGGCTCGCCCACCAGTCTTGGCGCACTGTCGGCGAAAGTGGCCGACGCCAAACTGGCCCAGTCGTTCGGGGAGGCATTGGTGCGCGGTATCCTCTGCAACATGCTGGTCATTCTGGCCTTGATCATGGCGACGCTGGCCCGGGATATCGTGTCGAAGATCCTGTGTTGCATCTTTCCCATCATGACCTTCGTGGCCTGCGGGTTCGAGCATTGCGTGGCCAACATGTTCCTGATCCCGGCGGGCCTCTTTGCCAAGGGAATCCCGATGAACGGCCACTGGGTGATGATTCGGAATCTGGTGCCGGTCACGCTGGGTAACATTGTGGGAGGGTTGCTGATCCTGGTGCTCCATCCCAACCGTCTCCGGCAGTTGTGGCATCTCTACCGGCGTGCTTAAGGGCGCTCAAGCCGATCCGAGAGAAACGGTATGGACTATAAGCATCTCAAGATCCTGGCCATTGATGATAACCCAGACACCGTGGCGGTGCTGAAGGGCCTTGTTCAAGGCCTTCTGCCGGGAGTCAGGCTCCTGATCGCACCGGACGTCGCGGCGGGTCTCGAACTTGCTCGTGCCGAAGACCCGGACGTGATCCTGCTCGACACGGTCAAGCCGGGCTTGGATGGGGTCTCCGTCTGCCGGAAATTGAAGCAGGATGACCGTCTGTGCGCCATTCCGGTCATCTTTCTGACCGGGTTGAAGCCCTCCCGCGAAAGCCGTATTGAGGCCCTGGAGGCGGGGGCGGAGGGGTTTCTGGCCAAGCCGCTTGATGAAGTGGAGCTGACCGCCCAGATCAGGTCCATGGCCAAGATCAAGGCGGCGAATCATCTGCAGCGGCGGGAAACAGAACAACTGGCCGCGCTGGTGGCGGAACGTACCCGCGAGCTGGCGCAGGAACTGGCCGAGCGCAAACGGGCGGAAGCCGCGATCGAGAACTCGGAGGCGGAGTATCGCCGGCTATTCGAGAACTCAGTGATGGGGATCTCCGAAGCGACGGCTGACGGGCGACTCCTTCGCGCAAACATGGCCTACGCGAAGATGTACGGCTATGACAGTCCCTCGCAGTTGATAGCCGAGGTGTCCGATATTGGGAAACAACTCTACGCGAATGCCGACGACCGAAAAGAGGTGCTACGCATCCTGGAAGAGAAGGATGTTCTCCTGCAACGGGAGGTTCAGGTCGTCAGGCGTGACGGCACGCCTTGTTTTGTGCTGGCGTCGGCACGCGCGATCCGTGACCCCTCCGGCAAACTGACCTGCTACCATGTCACACAGGTGGATATCACCGAGCGCAAACAGGCTGAAGTGGAGCGTGAGCGACTGATGGCCGCCATCAAGCAGTCCGGTGAGATTATCGTCATTACCGCGCCCGATGGAACCATCCAGTTCGTCAACCCGGCTTTCGAGCGCATTACCGGCTATGACTGCGGAGAGGCTATCGGTCACACCCCGCGCCTTCTCAAGAGCGGCCAGCAGGACGAGGCGTTCTATAAGGAGTTGTGGTTGACGATTTCCAGCGGTCGGACCTGGCAGGGGCGCATGGTTAATCGACGCAAAGACAGTTCGTTCTACACCGAGGAAGCAACCATCTCGCCGGTGTGTGACGCGGCGGGCACCGTAGTCAACTACGTGGCCATTAAGCGCGACATCACCGAACACCTCCTGCTGGAGGCCCAGTTTCGACAGGCCCAGAAGATGGAGTCGGTTGGGCGGCTGGCGGGCGGCGTGGCGCACGATTTCAATAACCTGCTCATGGGGATTATCGGCTATGCCGAGCTGTGCCGGGACTGCATCGACCGTAACCACGCGATTCGCGTCTGGCTCGACGAGATCACCGGGGCGGCCCAGCGTTCCGCCGCCATCACCCGCCAGCTTCTCGCCTTCGCCCGCAAGCAGACGATCGCGCCCAAGGTCATCGACCTTGACGATGCGGTCACGAACATGCTCAAACTGTTGCGCCGGCTGATTGGCGAGGACATCGATCTGGTTTGGATGCCCGGGGTCGGGAGTGCAATGGTCAAGATGGACCCGTCGCAGATCGACCAGATCCTGGCCAACCTCGCGGTCAATGCCCGCGATGCCATTGGCGGGGTGGGCAAGCTTCTGATCGAGACCGCGGCGGCGACCGTCGATGACGACTACTGTATCGACCACCGCTACGCCGTTCCCGGCAGTTATGTGAGGCTCGCGGTCAGCGACAGCGGCTGCGGCATGGATCAGGCCACTCTCGAACACGTGTTTGAACCGTTTTTTACCACCAAGGGCACCGGACAGGGAACAGGACTGGGCCTGGCTACCGTCTACGGCATCGTCAAACAGAACAACGGGTTCATCAACGTCTACAGCGAGCCAGGGAAAGGGACGACCTTCAAGATCTACCTCCCCCGCTATGCCAACGAAGCGACCGACTTGGTGGCCCCCGTCGTGCCCCCGGCGAGTCCCCGAGGGACGGAAACCATCCTGCTCGTCGAGGACGAACCCTCTATTCTTGTCACGGGGCAGGCTTTTCTTGAGCGACAAGGCTACACCGTGTTGACGGCCGAGACACCGGACCAGGCCCTGCGCTTATTTTCAGAGTATCCCTTCAGGGTCCACCTGCTGATCACCGATGTGGTCATGCCCGGCTTGAGCGGGCGTGACCTGGCGAATCAGCTGGTCGGGAAAAGCCCGGAGATGAGGGTCATTTTCATGTCGGGATACACCGCCGACGTCATAGCCCATCGGGGAATATTGGACAAAGACGTGGACTTTATGGCCAAACCCTTCAGCCGCGCCGAACTCCTGATCAAGGTGCGAGAGGTGCTGGACCGGAAATAATCGGGGGGTTTTGCCACCTCAGAACACCGCGAACAACGCAATGCGATGGGTGCTCACGGCGAGACCCACATGTTTCGGCATCTCGCGGTCAGCCACGCGTACCCCGTCGGTGTCATCGCGATCACAGGCTGCCCGTCCTACCGGAGGTCGGTCGCCGCCCGAATCATGGCGAAGTACTTCTCATCGTCAATGTAGCTCGGGACGCTGTTGCCTGTGCCCAGCGCATAACTGCCATGAGCGGCCGCCTGCTCGATCATCGCCCGACTGCGTTTGAAGATCTCCTCGCCCGATGAACGCATGATGAAATCCAGGTCGATGCCCCCGAGAATCGCAATCCGGCTGCCCCAGCGCGCGTAGGCCTCTTCGACGGGCATGATGACGTCTTCATAGGAGTGTTTGCCGTCGTAGCGCATGAGGGTGATGATGTCGTCCATGATCTCGCGCGCCTGGCCACAGGAATGGAGAATGGCCGGTTTCCCGGCCGCGTGAATCGCCTCCACGATCTTCACATGCCACGGAAAGACGTATCGCCGCATGTCGGCCACGGACAGCATGGTCTGGGTCTTGAACCCCCAGTCGTCATTCGAGATACAGGCGCCCACGGTGTTATGGGCGGCCGCCCTTTCATAGTGCCGGACCAGGGCGCGGCCGACCTGCTCGAAGACGTCGGTCACCAGGACTGGATCATCGGCCAGGAGAAAGCAGAGGTTGTCGAAGCCGAGCAGGCTGATCACGTTCTCGAGAACGCCGCCGGGCCCGCAAACGATCAGCTTCATCCCCCGGGGGAGATCGGGGGCGACGGTCTGCAGTGTGGTGTAATCCAGGGCCTCCACATCGGGCCAGGGGTAAGCGTCGAAGCTCTTGCGGTCGGTGATGACGAAGCCTTGATTGAGGGAGAGGGTCTGCACCCGTTCATGCTCCCCGCCGGGAAAGCGAAAAGGTGAACCGTTGACAGTGGCGTAATCGTAGCCGGCCGCCCTGAAGGCGGCGATCAGACCGCGCCACTGAGCCAAGGGGGAGGGATCATCAGTCCATCTGTCGCCGGCCAGTTTTCCGTACAACCGGCTGTTCAGGAAGAACTCGAACAACGTGGGCCGGCCCGGAGTTTCGCGCCGTAGAACCTTGAGCAGGTTATTGAAATCAGGTTCGGCCTGGACGGCCCCTTTCCACTCTGACGTCTGTGTCATGTGTTGTTTCCCTTTGGCGGCAATTTGTTGAAGACAGCGATCTCAAAGAGTCCTACCCAACCGGTCGAATGGGTGACGGCCGTCACCCATTCGACCAGATCAAGCCAATCCAGATAGAAACATGGATGGACAGGAGGGCGCAAGGCAACTTATGCTGCTCGCCTGATTCGAATGGTGCCCCTTCCAACGACCGTGCAAACGATAACCCTTCCACCTGAGACAGAGGAGCCTTCATTGCGGGCGACGATGCGCCGGATGCTGGTGGCCTGGCTTTTCGGGGCGGCGTGGATGTCCATCACCACTGGCGCCACTCTGACGCGGTATGCCCGTGAGCTGGGGGTGCGCGAGTTCGGGTTCGGGATCCTGGCCGCCATTCCGTTCCTGGCCGCCTTCACGCAGTTGCCGGCGAGTTTTTTCATCGAGCGGTATGGCCATCGCAAGGCGCTGTTTCTGTCCGCCAACCTCCTGCATCGGGCCTTGTGGCTGGCGATCGCCCTCATTCCCTGGATCGTCCCGCATGCGCAGTGCCCGGCAGCGTTGATCGTTCTGATGGGGCTTTCAGGCGTGGCCAGCCAGGCCACAGGTCCTTCCTGGTATTCGTGGCTGGTGGACCTTGTTCCCTCCCGGATCCGGGCCCGCTACATGTCCCGGCGGACGCAGGCCGGACAGATTGTGAACCTGGTTCTGACGCTGGCGGCCGGGACGGTTCTGGACTGGGCGGAAGGCATCAGCGGGGTTGCCCTGGCTCGCATGCTGAGTGCGCTGCTGGCGGTGGCCGCCGTGTTCGGGATCATCGATCTGTTATACTTCGTGAAGATTCCGGATCGCGGGGTTCACCGGCGTGACCGCGACTACGGTTTCAAGGATCTTTTCACGATGCCGCTGAAGAACCGGTCGTTCCGATTCTACCTGGCGTTTACCACCACCCTCACCTTTTCCACCGCCTTCATGGGGCAGTTTGGCTGGCTGTACGTATTCGACGTGGTGAAAGCCTCGAACCTGGAGGCGAACATGATGTTGATTGCCATTCCCCTGGCGATCGCCCTGTTCAGCCTTCCTTTCTGGGGCCGCATGGTGGACCGCCTCGGGAAGAAGCCGGTCATCATTATTGCCGGGATCTGCATTATTCCCGGCGCCCTGGCCTGGGTGTTTGTGAGGGAAGGACATTGGTTTCCCGGTTACTTTCTTGTCATCCTGGCCGCTTTCGCCTGGCCGGGAGTCGAACTGGGATCGATCAATGTTCTACTCGGCCTCGTGGAACGCCGTCAGGGGAATGCGCGGAATACGGCGTATGTGGCCATCAACAGCGTGATGGTGGCCACCGCCGGGACGCTAAGCGGATTGTTCGCCGGCCTTTTTGCCAAGGGAATGCGGGAGTGGCACGGATCACTGTGGGGATGGGATCTGACCTATCACGGAGTGCTTTTCATCATCTCGACGGTCATCCGAACGATCGCGCTGCTCTTCCTGAGGGGAATCGAGGAGCCGCGGGCTTTTTCGGCGCGCGACGCCGTCCGGTACATGGCGGGGACGATGTACTCCAACCTGCAGCATACCGTGGTGATTCCCGTGCGCCTCGCCGGGCGCTGGACCTACAAACTGTCGTCGATCCGGCACTGGGGGAAGAAGTGAGCCGGGTCACGGCCGGACTCCCTGTCAGCCAATGGCTTTCTTCATGACGTCGGCGGCGTGGCGCAGCATTCGTTCGGTGGTGTCCCAGCCCACGCACTCGTCGGTGACCGACAGGCCGTAGCGCAGGGTGGACAGATCCGACGGTACCGGCTGACTGCCCTCGACGAGGTTGCTCTCCACCAGCATGCCGACGATGGAACCGTTCCCGTGGGCCCGTTGCAGGAGGACATCGTACCAGACAGACTCCTCGGCCTGGTGTTTCTTGCCGGCGTTGCCGTGGCTGCAATCCACCATGACCGAAGGATGGAGCCCCATGGCGGTCATGCGGGCACACGCATCGGCGATGGTCGCGGCGTCATAGTTCGGTCGGGTGCGCGAGCCGCGCAAAATAAGGTGGCCGCAGGAATTGCCGGACGTGCGGACGATGGAAATGCGGCCTTCCTCGTCAATCCCCAGAAAACTGTGCGGATGCCTCGCGGCCTCCATGGCGTCCACGGCGACCTGCACATTCCCATCCGTCCGGTTCTTGAATCCGACGGGCATGGACAACCCGCTGGCCATCTGGCGGTGGGTTTGCGATTCGGTCGTTCTGGCGCCGATGGCCACCCACGAGATCAGGTCGGCCGTGTACTGGGGTACGATCGGGTCCAGCATTTCGGTTCCCGTCGGAACGCCCATGCCGTTAATCTCCAGCAGGAGTTTGCGGGCGAGGCGCAGACCATAGGAAATATTGGCCGACCCGTCCATGTGGGGATCATAGATCAGCCCTTTCCAGCCGGTGGTGGTCCGCGGTTTCTCGAAATAGACGCGCATCATGATCAGCAACTGATCGTTCAACTCGGTCCGCAGGGCTTTCAAACGTTTGGCATATTCAAGGGCGGCGACCGGATCGTGGATGGAGCAGGGACCCACGACGACGAGCAGGCGCTTGTCATCGCCGGAGAGAATATGCCGGGCGTCATCCCGGGCCCGGATCACGGTTTGCGCGGCTCGGGCGCTGATCGGAAGCTCGGCCTTCAGCAGGCGGGGAGAAATCAGAGGCACCAGTTCGAGAACATTCAGGTTCTCGGTACGGGTTGCTTTCCGACGGGGGGAGGTGGTCTTGGTTGATCGCATGGGTACACTTACATCTCGTAAAGGGTGGTGTCGCGCTTGGGGGCGGGCAGAGTCTTGGGCTTGGTCCGGCCTTTCTTGTCGGGCATGAGGAAGGGATCTTCTTTTTCAAGCCGGTCGCCGAGTTCGGCCTCGATGGCCTCCGGGCTCTCGCCGGACTCAAGGCGGGTGAGGGCTTCCTGCATGCCGGGGCCCAGTTCCATGCCGGTCATGCTGGAGAATTTCCGCATCAGATTGGCGGCCTGCCGGGGATCGTCCTCGCTGATGCCATCGGCTTCCCGCGCCAGCGCGTCCATGGCGTTCTCCATCCTGGATTCGTCGATGGGCAACTCGGGTTCGCCGTCCGCCCCGCCTTCGTCCTTCGCACGGCCGGTGGCGGCGAACAGGGAGACCTGTTTTTCCAGTTTGACCTTCTTGCAGTGTGGGCAGTTCGGACGTTTGCCCGGCTGAATGCTTCGCGACAGAAAGCTGAAAATCGTATTACATTTCTTGCAGTAGAATTCGTAGATGGGCATAAGCGCGATCCCCACAGGTATTTGCCCTAACGTTAAGCGTCGACACGGCGGATGTCAACAGAGAGGGTGGCAGCCCGGACGGAAAGACGGAAAGGGGTCCTGCCACTTGCCAACGGGCGGCAACGTGCTACCATCCGCGACCGGTGTGAGAAGGATGGGGAGCCCTCTTGTATGCGTTGCGTTTTGTCCATAGATAGCGGCGGCACGAAGTGCCATGTGATTCTGGTGAGGGAGGACGGACGGCTCCTGGGCTGGGGCAAGACCACGCCGGAGGGCGATGGGCTCGATCGGGCACCAGGAGGAAGGGGGCGCAGCCAGGACGTCGTTCTGCGGACGATCCATGAAGCCCTTGGCGATCACAAGTACGCCGAGTTGCACGTGGCCTCGGTCGCGCAGTTCCCGCTGGAGTTCCTCAAGAGGGATCAACCCACCTCCCTGCAGGTCCATTTTGTGAGTGAGCCGATGGCGGCCTTCCGGTTGGCCGGTGTTGCCTGCGGAATCTGTGCCCTGGCGGGGACAGGCGCTTTCGTCCATGGACTGACCCGGAGTGGGCGCATCGGGCATTTGGACGGTCTCGGGCCTTTGCTTGGGGATCATGGCGGGGGTTATGAAATCGGATTGCGTGCGCTTCAGGCAACGGCCCGCGCGGCGTGGCATCCCCGGCATCACACGACGTTGGTCGAAGATGTTCTGGCCGCGTGTCACCTGCGCGGCCGGGGTTCCGCGGGGCAGGGCCTCATCACCTACATGTCCAAACCGCGGGATCGATCGGAGATAGCGGGGTTATCCAGGATTGTGGCGGTGGCGGCGTCCCGGGGCGATGCGGTGGCGCTGCGCATCCTGCAGGAAGCTGCGGCCGGACTGGCCTCCACCGTGTACGATCTGGTTGACCAGCTCAAGATGACGGAGGAGGACTATCCGTTCGTGGGAACCGGAGGGGTCATCACCGGCAGTGACCTTTACTGGGAGCATCTCTGCAGGAAGGTAAGGGAGTTTGCCCCGCGACTGAAGCCCGTGCGGTCCGACCTGCCGGCGGTCGTCGGAGTCGCCCTGGGGGCCCTGGCGCAAATGCCCGGCGTCGATTATGAAACCACCAAGCAGCACCTTATGGATGAAGTACGGACCCGGCTCGAAGCCGGACCATTGGCGGCACAACCAACCCTCAAGCACGAAAGCTAACATGATATCCCTTCAGTATCTGGACGCGGTCAGAACGATTCTCAACCATCTTCAGGAGACCCAACTCGGCCCGGTTGAAGCGGCAGCCGACACGGTCATTCACGCCCTGACGCACCGGGGTGCGGTGTTCTGCCATGGGATCGGTCATGGCGCGGAGGGCGACTTCCTGAATCGCGCGGGGGGGCTGGCCGCGCCCCATCTGTTCTCATTTGGATTCAACCTCAACGATGTGGTCGCCGATTGCCTGAAAGAGCGTCCGCGGCCTGAACCGTTCGATCGCGAACTGGAGACCGTGCGCTTTGCGGTCAAGGCGGGGAATCTCCGGGCCGGCGATGTCCTGGTCATCGGGTCGGTGTCCGGAAAGAACCGGATGCCTATCGAACTGGCTTTGTCCGCGCGCGCGATCGGGGTGAAAGTCATTGCCATCACCGCCCTGCGGTATACGGCCAAGGTCCAGTCGTTGCATCCGTCCGGGAAGAAGCTCTGCGAGGCGGCCGACGTGGTGATTGACAACGGGGCGCCCTATGGGGACGCGGCGGTGGAGGTTCCCGGCTATGCCGACGCCATGTTGCCGGTTTCCGGAGTGGCGGCCATTGTGGCGGGCTGGATGGTCTGGGGCCGGGCCATGGAAAAGATGGCCGCCGCCGGCACGCCGCCCAGCACCTTCATCAGTATCAACCGCGATGGTGGGCGGGACTATTACGATCGGAGCCAGGCCGAGTTCAACCGGAGGGGGTTCTGACATGTCTGCCAAGGCCTATTTCGATGCCGCTCGCGAGGTACTGCAGGAGCTTTCGGTGACGGCGCCGGAAAGTATTGCCCGGGCCGCCGGGTTGATGGTGGAGGCCGTGGTGGCGAATCGCAGTCTCTTTTCCTTCGGGGCCAGCCACTCGTTCATGCTCACTGAGGAGATGATGTACCGCACTGGCGGGCTCATGCTGGTGAATCCGATCTATCCCCATGGAATGAACACGCTGGTTCGGCCGATGACGCTGACCTCGCAACTCGAAAGGGTGGTCGGACTAGGGGCCGTTCTATTGAAGGGATCGCCTGCGAAAGCAGGGGATGTCCTTATCGTGGCCTCGGTATCCGGCCGGAACGCCGTGGCGATCGATATGGCCCTGGCGGCCCGTGACGCGGGGATCAAGGTCATCGGGATCACGTCCCTGGCCTACACAGCCGGAGTGACCAGCCGGCACCCCAGCGGCAGGAAACTCGTGGATCTTTGCGACGTGGTGATTGATAACGGGGCGCCCTACGGCGATGCGGCGGTTCACATCGAGGGATTTCCCCAGAAGGTGGGCCCCCTCTCCTCGCTCACCGGAATCGTCATTGTCAACGCCCTCATCACGGAGGTGGTGGCGGAATTGGTGGCCCGCGGCGTTGTGCCCCCGGTGTTCATGAGTGCCAATCTCGATGGCGGCGATGAGTTCAATGCCCGGCAGCTCAACGAGAACCGTCACCGCATTCACTACATGGATTAAGGTTCCCGGGCACCCCTCGGTGATCAGGGAATACGACGGAAAACTCAGGGTTATACCCGATAGCGTGACGGCGTGTCCCCTCTTCTGTGAAAGCACCTGCCCCTGCTCCTTGTCCGGTGCCTGTCCGGATATCATCCTGCAGTGCGATTCACCCCACGGAGTTGAAGAAGGCGGTCAGCCTGGGGGTGACGTTCATCGCGAAGCCTTTTCATGTGAGTCAAGTCCATGCCTGCCTGGATAGACTTGAGAGCGCCACGACCGGCCATTCAGTGTCGCCACAGGCCCCGGTCCGGCCGTCCCGTTGACTTCACGGTTCTCCTCCCCAATGCCTGCCGGAATTGTTTCCGTAAAGTCTTGGCAAACCGGCGATCGTGTGGAACTATTCCCCGCATGCCGGAGCAACGAAAACATACACGCCGTGACGCGCGTTACCGGGTTCTGGTTTCCGCACCCGGCTCAGCCGCGGGTGCGGAAACCGATAACACCCTCTGCTGTTCCACCGCGGATATCGCGCTGGGTGGCCTCCGGTTCAAATCGGACGTTCCCTTTGTCGAAGGACAGATGGTGAACCTTGAAATCATCCTCGGCAGCGCATTCTGGGGATATTCTTTCAAGGGACGCGTCGCGTGGGTACGGACTTGTGATACGGTCTCGCCGTTCGAGGTGGGAATCGAATTTGTCGATACGCCTCTGGCGACTCGACTCGCGTGGGAGGAAGCTATCTCGCGCGATTTACCCTCCGCCCTGATTTGAAGGTGGGCCCCCCGGCCCTCTTCCCCGTGAATCCTGCCCGCCCGATGCGGAACGAGGGGCCGCCGGGGAGCGTGCTAGCGGGACGCCTGTGACAGCGATATCAGGCGGCCTTTCATGCAGAACGCCTGCGCGCTGACCGGGTCCGAGAATACCCTGACATTGATCGGTCTGCTGGTCCGTATGTGGGTGGCGAGCAACACAGCCGTGAAGAGCAGGGCGCCCTTGGCGATGATGGCGACATTGCCCGTAACGATAGGTTCCGCCATCTCGACCGAGGTCGCAATCTGCAGAATTTCGCTGTGCTCTGCGGGCTCATACGTGATTCCCCTGACGTCGGCGAGCACATTGAAATGTGAATCGAACAGCGGATCAGCTCTCAAGGCCTTAATCACCCTGATGCAGTCTGTTGTCGTCACTTTCCCATGACCGACGATATGGGCCTGTTCGTCGTCAGGAGACACTCTGTAAACCAAAGGCATCTTTGTTTCCCGGCGTTTGTGCCTGCCGCACTCCTCGCCCTCATCAAAATACCTGGGTACTGTACCATTGCCCGATGCCTCCCCTGCAATTGGGGAAAACCTTGATTTACTTATCAGGGGATCCCTGATCCCGCTCACATCACGACGTCGGTGATCTCGATCTGGCCTGCCTTTGCCGTGGTGTTGGCTTCCTCAAGCTTGCCGCGGTCGGCCACCACACAGACCGGACCGGTTGCCAGACCCGCCTCCAGAACGGAGAGCAATGCCTGGCGTGCGGCAACGGGCGTAACCTCCAGGCGCGCGGCATGGTACCGGTTACGCACCTCTGTGGACATGCCGGTGAGGTGACGCGTGAGCGCCTCGCCGGTGGCTTCGCCGGGGCGCAAGGGCCGTTCATCCTGCTTGGCCACGCCGATGATGGCGCGGTCCACATCCGCCTGTGTCCATGGGGCTGCCCGCGCGAATTGCGGGGTGCCCGCAAAGATATCCAGTGTTCGGGTGATGTGCGGATCCCGAAACGACGTTAGAAACAGTGTGCCCGCCAGCGGGTTGTAGCTCATGGCGGCCCCATAGGCATTGCCTTTGAGGCGGATTTCGCTGAGCAGGTACTCGAATCGAACCAGATGGGCGCCAATGGCCAGTGCCGCGCTGTCCGGGTGACCGAGGCGTGGAGCGGCCATCGCCTGGGCACAATGAGCGACCTGGATGGGAACGGCAAGGCCTTCACGGGGGGCGCCCCCCGTTGACCCGGGGAGAGGCAGCGGTTCGGTGGAGGTGGCCCCATTTCCGGCTCCTCCGGGGAGCGAACGCGAGCCGGGCATGGCCTTCGCCCATTGCCTGATCGTGGTCTGAACCTGGTCGGCGGCGCGGTCTGAGCCGGTAAAACTGACGGCCAGCCGGCCGGGCTCCAGAATGAAGTCCCGCAGGCGCTCGATCCGGTTCATCAGCGGTTCGGCTTCCGTGGAGAACTCCTTGCACCAGTCGGCCGTAAGCGCCAGTTGGGGAATACCGTGGCATTGCTCATCAAGGCGTCCTTCAGCGGTGAGCCGCCGCCCGGCATGCCACTGTGCGAACAGGTGACCGTCTTCCATCACGCTGCTGCGATAGCCGGCGCGGGCCTGGGTGAGTACATCGTGCAACCGGTTGCGGTCGCGTGGGTCCACGGCGAAGACCAGGTCGCGCAAGACCCCCAGCGCCGCTTCAACCTGGTCCTCCAGCGCTTTGCAGGTGAACCGCAGGCTCCAGACCGGGCGGCCGGTTTCGACCGCGTGCCGCAGGAATACAGGGGAACAGGAGATGCCGCCGGTCGAGGCGGACACCCGGCGGGCCATCTGCTCGTAGTTCAGGCCGGCGGCGCCGAGTTTGGCAATGGCGTCACGGTACCGCGGTAAAACGGCCCACAATTCGTCCGGCAACCCCGACAGGTTGAAGTTCAGCTGCAGATAGTTGACGCCGTTCGTAAAGAGATCGTTCCTAAGGAACGCGATGCGATCAGCGACCTGCGTGACGACGGTGGGAATTGAACGCGGGCGTGCGGGCAGGTCACGGACGTTCAGGTGCGGCAGCAAGGCGACCGCTTCCGGTGAATTGGGCGTGCCCGCCTCCTCTTCAACGCGCGAGGCCTGGAGGGCGATCTGCTTCAGTTCCCCGTCCGTACGCTGTGCCCGTTCCGCCTCCATGCGTTGCGCGAAGGCGGCTTCCGTGCGCAACTGCCATTGCGGATCCGGTTTGAGCACGGTCATCAGACGATGCGGATTATCGAGCAACTCCTCGCGGATCAAGCGGTTGAAGAGGTCCGGCTCGGCCGCGTAGCGGAGGCGGCACGCTTCCAGATGGCGGCCCATGTCCAGGAAAAGGAGAGGATCGGCCCCGTGGATCCAAGGGCTGATGACTCGGTCGAGCGTGTGCAGCGGAAACTGGGGCAGGATTTCGCGGTAGTGGTAGGAGACCTGCCGGAAGGCGGCTTCGATCCGCTCCCGGTCGAGATCGTGCCCGGCAGCCTGTTGCAGTGTGCCGAGCACCAGCGTTTCGAAGGCCCCGGCCCGGTCTGTCTCGGAGCCCTTCAGGCCGACGGCAAACACGGCCTCCTGACCAAGATCCATGTCGCCGCCGGACAGAATGTCCTGACCCAGTTTCGAGTCGATCAGGGCTTTCTTGAGAGGGGCGGCTTCGTTGCCGAGCAGGATACGGCTGAGGACGTGACGGAGGACCGCCTGTTCGGGGTCAAGGCTGTTGCCCACCATCCAGTTCAACATGAGGTAGGTCTTCCCGGTCAGCGGCTCGGCGGGGTTGACGGCATACGGTTCGACACAGGTGCGGGGGGTCGTCCAGCGGGGCTGCCGGGCCAGGGGGGGCGCGCCTGCGCTACGGGTGAAATCCCGCAGGCGGTCATCGAGGAAGACGAGATGCTCCCGTGTCGGGATGTCGCCGTAAAGGTAGATACGGGCATTGGAGGGATGATAGTGAGCGGCGTGAAACTGTCTGAACCGCTCGTAGGTCAGGCCGGGAATGGCCTCAGGATCGCCGGCGTAGTTCAAGGCGTACGCTGTATCGGGAAGCAACTGCCGGATCCAGGTGTAGAAGAGGCGGCTTTCGGGGTCGGAGTAGACGCCCTTCATTTCGTTGTAAACAATCCCGCTGACCGTCAGGGGTCCGGACGGGCTCTGCCGGTCAGCCGGGGCGAGATGATGGCCTTCGCGCTGGAAGGTTTCCTCGGTGAGCAAGGGGTGAAAGACGGCATCGAAATAGACCTGGGCAAGATTGAAAAGATCCTGCTTAACACTGCTGGCCACCGGGTAGTAAGTGCAGTCAGGCCCGGTCATGGCGTTGATGAAGGTCGCGAGGCTGGCCTTGAGCATCTCGAAGAACGGTTCGCGGACGGGGAATTGACGCGACCCCGCCAGCACCGCGTGCTCGAGGATGTGGGGCAACCCGGTGTTGTCCGGCGGCGGTGTCGGGATGCTGATGGAGAAGAGATTCTCGCTGTCGTCGACCTGCAGATGCAGCGCCCGGGCGCCGCTGACGAGATGCTCCATTTCATAGGCTGTGCCGCGCAGGGCCGGGATACCGGTGACGCGGCGGATGATGAATCCGGAATGAAGGGAGCCGACGGTCAATGAGACGTCAGGGGTGATGGACATGGCGGGTTCCTTTGGAGGGTCTTTGGTCAAAAACCGACGCGATCAGCCGGGTGGCTGGCCGAGTACGGTGCGGATGACCTCGGTTATCTGGACGAGCTGGTAAGGTTTCTGGATGAACCCTGCCATCCCCTTGCCGGCAAAACGTTCGGAAAGCTCCTGCTGATTATAGCCGCTCGAGAGAATCACCGGAACAGACTGGTCGATCCGCCGCATCTCGCGGGAGGCCACATCGCCATCCATGTGCGGCATGGTCAGGTCCATGACGACGCACGCGAGTTGTTCGGCGTGTTTTCCGAACAACTCGACGGCCTCGCGGCCATCGGAGGCAGCGACCACCTGGAATCCGATCCGTTCGAGCATGCGCTTGGCGACGGAGCGGATGGCTTCTTCATCGTCCACCAGCAGGACGAGTCCTGTTCCGGTCCATCGCTCGACTTTCGGAAGCGGTGAATCGGGAGAGACCGCTCCGGGCGAGGCGGGAAACAGCATCTTGAAGGTGGTTCCCTTTCCCTGTTCGCTGTAGACCTTGATCGCGCCGCGATGTCCCCGCATGATACCGAGCACGGCGGCCAGTCCGAGACCGCGCCCGGTGAACTTTGTGGTGAAAAACGGATCGAAGATCCGGCTCTGGGTTTGTTTGTCCATGCCGCAACCGGTGTCCGTCACCTCAAGGAATACGTAAGTTCCCGGGGCGCCCTTTTCGCTGACATAGGTGGAACTCAGATAGGAGTCATCGCACTCCATAAACCCGGTGGTCAGTGAAATCACTCCGCTCCGTTCGCCGATCGCCTCGGAGGCATTGATCACAAGGTTCATGACGACCTGGCGAAGCTGGCTGGGATCCACGGCAATGGCCGGGAGCGATGTGGCGAGGTTGTAGCGCGGCACGACCTTCTTGGAAATGGAGACATTGAGGAGATTGGCCATGTCCCTGACCAGGCTGGAGAGGTCGATATTCTGGACCATGAACTTACCTTTTCCCGAATAGGCGAGCATCTGCTTGCACAAATCGGCGGCCCGCAGCGAGATCTGCTTGATGTGATGCAGTCCGGAGGTAGCCGGCGACTCCCGTGGGACTTCCTCAAGCGCCAGATCCACGTTGCCGAGAATGGCCATCAGCAGGTTGTTGAAGTCATGGGCGATGCCGCCCGCCAGAAGGCCCAAGCCCTCCAGTTTCTGGACGTTCTGGAGCTGCTCCTCAACCTTCCGGCGTTCTTCCGCCATCTTCTTGCGGTCGGTAACGTCCACGGAAATGCAGGCGAACCGGCGGGGGGTGGGACAGTAGGCGGTGATTTCAAAGTGGCGGTTCAAATCGCGTGAAAAACTGTCGAAATGAGCGACTTCGCCGGTCAGGGCCACGTGGCCGTACTTTTCGATCCAGAACGGCTCAATCTGGGGCAGAACGTCCTTGACCGTTCGTCCCACAATAGTGGCGGCCTTGAGGCCGGTCATGCTTTCGAAGGCCGGGTTAACCGCCAGAAACCGGTAATCGACGGGGCGATTCTGTGCATCGCAGATAATTTCATGCAGTGCAAATCCATTCACCATCTGGTCAAACAGCATCTGGTAGTTCTGTTCAACCGCCCGGTGGCTCGTGATATCCCGGGCGGTCCCCAGCACGGAGATGACGCGTTCCTGGTGGGTGCGTTCGGGAACAAATCTGAAATTGAGGACCGTCCAGCCCTGTTGGGTCTCAAGGGCGAGTTCAGATTCCACGGGATTGCCGTTCTCAAAAACAGATTGGGTGGACGTTTCGCACAACGTGCAGACCTCGGGCGGGAACCCCAGTTCGCGGTGGGTCTTCCCCGGGAAGGTTGCCGGCGTGACGGCGAAATAGCGGGCTGTGGCGGGGCTGGCAAAAAGGTGCCGGCCATTCTCGTCGAGCCGGAAGATCACATCCGGCGTGTTTTCGATCAGGCTGCGGTAGCCGATCTCGCTTCGCTGCAGGGCCAGCAGGGCGTCCGCCCGGTGGCGATCGGAGCCGATGACGGCCCGTCGTAACCACCAGGTTCCGGCGCCGGCAAGGCCGCTTACCGCCAAAGTCGTCAGAAACCCGGTCAGGAGGGCGTGTCGCACGGCGGATGCCTCTCCGTTTACCAGGTGTGCAGGAGATTCGAGCATGGAGAAGAGGCCTAGGCCGAGCACCCCCATGGCGAGTGCGATCAACGACACGGCGACGCCATCCCGGGCGGGACGCGAGCGGGGAGGGGCAAGGTATGACTGGGATGGGGAAGGAGCCGTCATGTTGCTGTCAAGGATATCCTCTGATAATGAACCTCAGATCGTCTCATGCTCCCCACAAGAGCATAGGAAACGGGCGCTTGTCAATCCACTTTACCTCTTCGAGGCGGTCCGGGCGGTCCCTTGCTTTTGCCGGGAAGGGCTGTTAGCATGCCTGCCGTTTTGGTGCGCGGCCACTATGGTGAAGGCCACGATCCGGATCCGAAGCGGAAGGCGGTAAGTCAAGATGGCCAGGATTGACCCGAGGGGCGAAGGGACACCATGACAGCCGCCCGATTTTGCGACATGGATTGGAGCGCCTGGACGCCGCGCGAACGCGCCACATTGATGATTATCAGGTGTGGCGACCAGATTCTCCTGATTCACAAGAAGCGTGGGCTCGGAGCGGGCAAGTTCAATGGGCCGGGCGGAAGAGTCGAGACCGGCGAGACCCCTCTTCAGGCGGCGATCCGGGAGGTGGATGAAGAACTCCGGGTCTGGCCGCTCGACGTGCGGCCGGCGGGAGAGCTTTGGTTTCAGTTTGTCGATGGGTATTCCCTTCACGGGTATGTGTTCACGGCCACCGGAATCAGTGGTGAGCCGCAGGAAACCGATGAGGCGCAGCCTGCCTGGTTCCCTGCCCTGGCGCTTCCCTACCACAACATGTGGGCTGATGACAGGGTCTGGATGCCGCTGCTGCTGGCAGGCAAGTTGTTTGTCGGGCGGTTTCTCTTCGAGGGGGATCAGATGCTGGGGTGTGAAATCGATCTGAGAGAAGGGTTGTCCACGTGAATGGCCTGCTGATGTTTCTGCTGTTTGCGGCCGTGGCCGGCGGGCTGGCCTGGTTGTCCTGGTACGCGGCCGAAAAACGCCGGAAGGCCCTGGCGGCCTGGGCTGAAGCTCACGGCTTGCGGTTCACTGCGGGGCGCGAGCCAGGCTTTGATGACCGCTACCCGGGGTTCGAGAGTCTCCGCAAGGGTAGTGGTCGCTATGCGTACAATGTGATGCGCGGTCCCTGGAACGCGCGGGCGCTGCAGGCTTTCGACTATCACTACGAGACCCACACCACCGACTCAAAGGGACGGCGGCAGACCCAGCACCATCACTTCTCCGCGATCATCCTGGACAGCCCGGACGTTCCGCTGAAGCCGCTGTTCATCCGTCCGGAGGGGTTGTTTGACAAAGTCACGGAGTTCTTCGGGTTCGACGACATCGATTTCGAGTCGGCCGAGTTCAGTCGCAAGTTTTACGTGAAGGCGCCTGACAGGAAGTGGGCCTACGACGTGATCCACCAGCGGGCCATGGAGTTCCTGCTGGCCCGGCCGGCGTTTACGATCCAGTTCGAACCCCGTTGTGTCCTGGTTTGCCGCAACGGCACCTGCGCACCGGAGGAGTTTGCGCAGGCGGTTGAGACCGCCGAGGGGATGCTTGACCGCCTGCCGGAATATGTGATCAAACAGCAGCAGGAGATGGGTTGACGATGATTGTCGTTCTGGGCCTGGCAGGTTTCATTTTGATCTGGGTGGCGGTAACGTACAATATACTCGTACGTCTCCGGAACCATTGTCGTGAATCCTGGTCGGGGATCGACACCGAGCTTAAGCGGCGGTATGACCTGGTTCCAAACCTCGTTGAGACGGTGAAGGCCTATGCCCGTTACGAGCAGGAGACGCTGCTCCAGGTTGTGGCAGCGCGCAATCGGGCGCTGGCCTCGACGGGATCTCCGGACTCGCAGGCACGCGACGAGAATGCCCTGGTGGGCTCGCTCCGCCAGTTGTTTGCGGTGGCCGAACGTTATCCGGATCTTAAGGCCAACGACAACTTCGTGAAATTACAGGGCGAACTGGTGAATACAGAGGATCGTATCCAGGCGGCCCGCCGGTTTTATAACGCCAATGTGCGGGATCTGAACACCCGGCTCGAGGTGTTTCCCTCCACGTTGATCGGGCGCCTGTTCGGGTTTCAGCGCGAGGAGTTCTTTGAGGTCGAGGATTGCGGCGTGCGGGCGCCCGTCCAGGTTCGCCTCTGAGTTCCTGCGGCGAAGGCGGGGAGACGTGCACGGTGGACCGTGCTGTGCAGCCCGACGAGGCTCGGAGACTTGTGTGAGGGTTACCAAGGAGAGGCGGAATGCAGAATGTCTGAAACGGATTCCAGATGGTATGTGCTGCACGTGAAGCCGCGCTGCGAGAAGAAGATGGCGGAGTATTGTGTCGTGAATGCCCTGACGCATGATCTGCCCCTGCGGGAGGAGACCAAGATCTACCAGCGGCGCCGGGTCACGGTCCACAAGCCTGTCTTCCCCGGCTACATCTTTGTGGCCTTTGATGCCGAGCAGAGACTCACCGTGTTGAAGAGTAATGCCGTCGTTCATATCCTGTCGGTGGTCAACCAGGAGCAGTTGATTCACGAACTGGCTCAGATCGACCAGGCGCTGTCGGTGGATCCCTCGCTGGATGCCTGCGCGGCATTCCAGGCCGGCAAACGTGTGCTGATCAGGAGCGGTCCGTTTCAGGGCCTGGAGGGTGTGGTCCAGATGGTACGGGGAAAAACGAAAGTGATCCTGAACGTGGAGATGATCGGCCGGGCGCTGGCCCTGGAAGTGCCTGTGGAGTTGCTGGAACCGGCGGAGTAGAACGCGGCGAGAGGCGGGACTAAGCATCGTGGATACAACAGTCATTGAAACCCCCTGTTACGTGGTGGATGAAGGCCGGCTTGAGGCGAACCTCAGGCGGCTGGATGAGGTCCAGACGCGCACCGGCTGCAAGATCCTGCTGGCCCTCAAGGGCTTCGCCATGTTCAGCACCTTTCCGCTGATCCGCCGGTATCTTCACGGCGCGGCGGCCAGTTCCTTGAGCGAGGCCCGTCTGGCGGCGGAAGAGTTCCAGCGCGAGGTCCATGTCTATGCCCCGGCCTATCGGCAGGATGAATTCCCTGAATTGATCCGTTGCGCCCATCACATGGTGTTCAACTCCTTCAACCAGTGGCGAACGTTCAAGCCCGCGATCGAACGTTCAGGCAAGCCCTTGCGCTGCGGCATGCGTATCAATCCCCAGCACTCGGAAGTCAAGGTGGCGTTGTACGATCCCTGCGCGGCGGGGTCGCGACTGGGGGTCACCCCCGATCAGTTTCGCGGACAGGATCTGTCCGGCCTGTCCGGCCTGCACTTTCACACGCTGTGCGAACTGAACTCCGATGCGCTGGAGCGGACGCTCGAGGCGGTGGAAGCCAAGTTCGGGTCCTACCTGGCGGCGATGCAATGGGTCAACTTCGGAGGCGGGCATCATATCACGCGGGCCGACTACGATGTCGACAGGCTTTGCCGGGTGATTCAGGGGTTCCGGCAGCGGCATCCCCATCTTGAGGTCTATCTGGAACCGGGCGAGGCGATCGCGCTTAACACCGGCGTCCTGGTGGCATCCGTGCTGGATATCGTGCACAACACCCTGGACATTGCCATTCTGGACACGTCGGCGGCGGCACACATGCCGGATGTGCTGGAAATGCCCTACCGGCCGGCGATTGTGGGCGCGGGGATGCCCGGCGAGCTCAACTTCACCTATCGCCTGGGCGGGTTGACCTGCCTGGCGGGCGATGTGATCGGAGACTATTCCTTCGCCGAACGGCTGAAGGTTGGCGACAAGCTGGTGTTCCTGGACATGGCGCACTACACGATGGTGAAGAATAACACCTTCAACGGCGTGGGGTTGCCGTCGATCGCGCTCTACCAACCGGGAACGGGAGAAGTGCGGGTCGTGCGGAAGTTCGGTTACGAGGATTATCGCACCCGGTTGTCATAGCCCGGGCGACGCGCTTTCTTCCTCCCCGTCCTCTTCCCGGGGCATCCCGCCGGGCGGCAGTTCGAGCACCGTGCCCCTCAGATCGGCGGGGAGCTGCTCAACCTGGCGCAGCTTGCGTTCCATGACCCTGGTGCGTACGGCGGTCTGCTCCAGTGTGTTTGAGGCGGCCCCGAGTTGCTTCTGGACCTTGTCCAGAACTTCGCCGAACTTGCCGAACTCCGTCTTGACGGCCGCCAGCACCTGCCACACTTCGCTGGAACGCTTCTCAATTGCCAGCGTGTGAAAGCCGATACGCAGACTGTTCAGGATGGCCGAAAGGGTGGTCGGCCCCGTGGGCACCACGTGGTACTTCTGCTGCAGGCGGTCGTGAATGCCCGGCTGCCGCAAGACCTCGGCATAGAGCCCTTCGGTGGGGAGGAACAAGAGGGCGAAATCGGTGGTACGCGGCGGATTGAGGTATTTGTCATGGATATCCTTCGCGCATTTCTCGACGACGGCGATCAAGCCCGCCGTGGCTTTCCTGACTCCCTCCGCATCACCCTGTTGAGAGGCCTCCACCAGGCGCTCGTAGTCTTCCTTGGGAAATTTCGAGTCGATCGGCAGCCAGACGGGTTCCCCGCTGCCGTCCTTCGGGCCGGGCAGTCTGACGGCGAACTCGACCTGTTCCGCGCCCGGCTTGGGGTGAAACTTGGCCTCGTACTGGTCCGGGGTCAGCACCTGTTCCAGAATGGCCGCCAACTGGTACTCTCCCCAGGTGCCCCGCTCCTTGACGTTCGTCAGCACCCGTTTGAGGTCGCCGACCCCGGTGGCCAATTTCTGCATCTCACCCAGTCCGCGCTGAACGGCTTCCAGGCGCTCGCTGACGAGCTTGAACGATTCACCAAGCCGTTTCTCCAGCGTGTTATGCAGCTTCTCGTCCACCGTCTGGCGCATCTGCTCCAGCTTGCGTTCATTGGTCTCCTGGATCTGGCGGAGTTGCCCGTCAACTCTGTCCCGCAGGGTCTCGCTGGCCTTGAGATGCGAGGTTTCTAGGCGGGTGAGGGCGGCCACCACGTCGCCCAGCCGCTGCGCCTGCTGATCACCGAGTTTGGAGAGAACGTTCACCACCGACTCCGAGGCGTCCTTCTGGGATCTGGCCACCTCTTCCCGGAGGCTGCGGGCCTCACGCGAACCCTCGTCGCGGCTGAGGCGCAGTTCCTCCCGAAGGATCTGGTCGGCAGGCGGCCGGGCGGCGGAGACTCTCCGGCTCAGGAGCAAACCGATCACCAGCAGCACCACCAGAACGGCCGATACGATGAGCACCGGCAGAAGACTCTCCATCATGGCTGACACCCTCCTTCCGCGGCATCTTCACACCTAGGCGGCAAGGATCGCAAGCGGTAATCGCCCCTTGAAAACATTAACAATTTGCTGGACATGATTCGATCAC
Source organism: uncultured Verrucomicrobiota bacterium (assembly GCA_964404035.1). GTDB lineage: Bacteria > Verrucomicrobiota > Kiritimatiellia > CAIKKV01 > CAITUY01 > CAMBRF01. The sequence continues at coordinate 31,058 of CAYOIT010000001.1, forward strand.
GGGGATAAGCTGCGAAAAGGTTGGTACTCGAACAGTAGAGGCGACATGCAGCGGAATAACCGAATTGCCTGCCCCCCATTTTCGATCGTCCTTCCTGTGGGTCATAAGGTTGACCCCTTTCCAAAGAGGGTCCGGAAAGTAGCAAGTGGATCCAACGAACAGTTAGGAGATCGTGAGATGGGCAAGAAGTTGTATGTCGGGAATTTGAGTTTCAGCGTGACGAATGACGGGTTGGCGCAAATCTTTGCGGCGCATGGAACAGTGGAGAGCGCTGAAGTGATCATTGACCGGATGACCGGCCGCGCGAAAGGGTTCGGATTCGTCGAGATGGGCAATGATCAGGAAGCCCAGGCGGCGATCGCCGCGTTGAACGGCCAGGAAGTGGAAGGCCGCGCGTTGGTTGTCAACGAAGCCCGTCCGAAAGAGCCCCGCGTTGGCGGTGGTGGCGGCGGCGGTGGTGGGTTCGGCGGCGACCGTGGCGGATTCGGCGGTGGCGGAGGCCGTGGTGGCGATCGTGGCGGTGGCCGCGGTGGCGACCGTGGCGGACGTTCCTCGTTTCGCCGGTAGTCCGTTTCAAGTTTCCAAGACTTGATAAGGGCCGATGGGTGCACTGCGCCTGTCGGCCTTTTGTTTTTTGCAGGAGAGGGATGAACCGAAATGCGGCGATGACCAGCGAAGAGATTCAGGCGCGACTCCGGCAGGTGGCCGATCCCCGTGATGCGATCGCGCTGCAATCGTATTTCAAGACCGGGCCGGGCGGCTATGGCGAGGGCGATATCTTTATCGGCGTCAAAGTGCCCAAGGTCCGCAAGCTGGTCAAGGAGGTCTGGCGGGAGGATGAGTCGGTGGTCCGGCAGCTGTTGGCCTCGGCCGTCCATGAGGATCGGTTTCTGGCGCTGATGATGCTGGTGCGCCAATTCGAGAAAGGCTCGGACGCCGACCGTGCGCGCATCTTCCACCTCTATCTGTCCAGTACCGACCGGATCAACAACTGGGACCTGGTGGATCTTTCGGCACCGGGTATTGTCGGCGGCTACCTGGTGGATAAGTCCAGGCGCCCTTTATACCGCCTGGCAGAGTCGAAGTCGCTGTGGGAACGGCGCATCGCGATCCTGGCGACCTTCGCCTTCATTCGGACCGGTGACTTCGCCGATGCCCTGGCCATCGGCGACCGGTTGTTGCCTGACCGGGAGGACCTGATTCACAAGGCGGTGGGCTGGATGTTGCGCGAAATCGGGAAACGGGATGTTACGGTGCTGGAAGCGTTCCTGAAACCGCGCCTTTCCCGGATGCCCCGCACGATGCTGCGCTACGCCATCGAACGATTTCCGGAAGCCAAGCGGCAGTGGTATCTTCGCGGTGCGGGCGCTACCCCGGACGGGGGTGGCTCAAGTGGCGGTCAGACGGGGTCGCGAAAGCGCTTGGTCAGATCGGCATAGGCGTCGATCCGGCGGTCACGGAGAAAGGGCCAGATGCGGCGGACCTCTTCAACGCGCTGCAGGTTCAGATCGACCAACAGCGTTTCGTCCCGATCATGGCCGGCTTGTGCCAGGAACTCGCCCTGCGGGCCGGCCGCGAACGTGTGGCCCCAGAACTGGATACCGCCTTTGCCCGCGGGAGAGGCCTCGAGTCCGACCCGGTTAACGCTCAACACCGGCAGGCCATTGGCCACGGCATGCGCGCGCTGGATGGTGACCCAGGCGTCGAGTTGCCGCTCCTTTTCAGTCTCACTATCGGTCGGCTCCCAGCCGATGGCCGTCGGGTAGATCAACAGATCGGCGCCGTCTAGCGCCATCAGCCGGGCGGCTTCAGGGTACCATTGATCCCAGCAGACCAGCACCCCGAGCCTGCCGAGAGAGGTTGGGATTGCCTGGAAGCCCAGATCTCCCGGGCTGAAATAGAACTTCTCGTAGTAGGCCGGGTCGTCGGGAATGTGCATCTTCCGGTATTTTCCGGCGATGGTGCCGTCTTTCTCGAAAACCACGGCGGTATTATGGTAGAGGCCTGCCGCGCGGCGTTCGAAAAACGACCCGACCAGCACCACTCCATGTTGGCGGGCGGCCGCGGCAAAAGTGTCCGTGAGCGGCCCCGGGATCGATTCAGCCAGGGCGCACAGGCCCGGATCCTCAACCTGGCAGAAGTAAAGGGACGTGTGCAACTCGGAGAGGACCACCAGGGTGGCGCCGGCCCGGGCGGCCGCCCCGATGGCCGCCACGCTTCGGGACACGTTGGTCTGCCGGTCGGACGAGAACGCCTGCTGAATGAGCGCCGCCTTGATCATGCTCACGCCAAAGCTCCTTTGGGAATCTGCATCGTTACGCAATGCAAGGAACCATGCTGGAGAATGAGGGTCGAACAGTCAATGCCGATGATCTTGCGCCCGGGAAACGCGCGTCCGATGGTGTCCAGGGCGGCGGCATCGCGCGGGTCGTCGTAGGTGGGGACCAGAACCCCGCCGTTCAGGATCAGGAAATTGGCATAGGAGGCGGGCAGACGATACCCGTCCGGGTCGTGCTTGGCTCCCGGCCAGGGCAGGGGCAGAAGCCGGTACGGCTGACCCTCGACTGTTCGCAGGGCGGCCAGCTCTTCTGCCATGGCCGTGAGCGAGTGGAAATGCTCATCGCCCGGGTCATCACAGGACTGGTAGAGAATTGTGTCATGCGGGGCGAACCGGGCCAGCATATCGATATGCCCGTCCGTATCGTCCCCGGCCAGATACCCGTTCTTGAGCCAGAGCACCCGCTTGACGCCCAGGAAACGCTGGAGGGTCTGCTCAATGTCCGGGAGGCCCAGGTGACCGTTTCGATTGGGATTGGCCAGGCACGATTGGGTGGTGAGAAGGGTGCCACGCCCGTCGCTCTCGATGCCGCCACCTTCGAGAACAAAATGGATGGCCCGCAGGTGAGTGCTGCCAAATACCCCGTGTTCCTTGAGTTCGAGGGAGATTCGATTGTCGAGATCCGCCTTGAACTTTCCGCCCCAGCCGGTGAACTGGAAATCGAGCAAGACGGGCCGGTTCTTCTCGATGACGGTGATGGGGCCGAAGTCGCGCGCCCAGGTATCGTTGGAGGGGATGGAGAACGTGTCGATGCGGGAAAGCACGGCGCCATCCTGCTTGAGGTGCCGGCGTGTTTCATCGGGGGCGGAGGTGACGAGAATCACGCGCGCCAGACGGCTGGCTTCCGAGATGATCCGGACGAACGTGGCCTGGCTTTGTGCCAAATAGGGATTCCAGTCGGTGCTGGCATGCGGCCAGGCCATCAGGACGCCGTCCTGTTCCTCCCACTCAGCGGGTAGCCTAAGATCATTCATCGTGGCGGCAAGATAACGGGTTGGGAGGGGAAGCGTCAAGCGACTCGCGTATTGTGCGCCGGCGCCGGCCGGGTCGCAAAATATTGCTTTTCGCCGCCTTTGCCTTTAGCATCCGCCACAAAAAGGAGCGTTATGGCAGTACCCTTTCGTGTCGACCTTTCGAATGAAGTGGTGGTGGTGACGGGCGGCGGCGGCATTCTGTGCGGTAGCATGGCCAAGGCGTTTGCGGAATGCGGCGCCCGCGTGGTGGTGGCCGACTTGCGGCAGGAAGCGGCAGACAAAGTCGCCTCCGAGATCCGGGCGCAGGGCGGAAGAGCCATGGGCGTGGCGTGTAATGTGCTGGAAAAAGCCAGCCTGGAACAAGCTAATGCGCTCATCGAAAAGGAGTTTGGTCCGGTCACCCTGCTTCTGAATGGCGCCGGTGGGAACCATCCCAAGGGGACCACGACAAAGGAATATCTCTTCCCCGATGACCTCAAGCAGGCCGTCGAGGGCGTGACGACGTTCTACGATCTGGACCCGAAGGGCGTAGAGTTCGTGTTCAATCTCAATTTCCTGGGCACCCTCCTGCCCACGCAGGTGTTTACGAAGGCCATGGCCAGGGCGGGGCGGGGGACGGTGATCAACATCTCGTCCATGAATGCCTTCACGCCGTTGACCAAGATTCCGGCCTACAGCGGCGCCAAGGCGGCGGTCAGCAACTTCACGCAGTGGCTGGCCGTGCATTTTTCAAAAGTTGGGGTGAGGGTGAACGCCATTGCTCCGGGATTCTTCCTAACGGATCAAAACCGGGGTCTGCTGACCAAGCCGGACGGGTCGCTGACGTCGCGGGGCAACACCATTATCGCGCACACGCCGATGGGCAAGTTCGGGGAACCGGACGATCTGATTGGCGCGCTGCTGTGGTTGGCCGACTCCAAGGCGGCGGGCTTTGTGACCGGCACGGTCATTCCGGTGGACGGCGGCTTCAGCGCCTTCAGCGGTGTCTAGACGGCAGCCAGGGCAACAAGACAAGCGGGAAACAGCGAAAGAAGAGGATCACTATGACACAGCAAGCGGATATCGGGTTGGTCGGTCTGGCGGTAATGGGCGAAAATCTCGTGTTGAACATGGAGAGCCGCGGGTTCACCGTGGCGTGCTACAACCGCACCGTCAGCAAGGTTGACGATTTCATCAACGGGCGGGGCAAAGGCAAGAAGTTCATCGGCTGCCACAGCATCGAGAGCCTGGTGGCGAGCCTCAAGGGGCCGCGCATGATCATGCTCATGGTCAAGGCCGGCAAGCCGGTGGATGAGTTCATCGAGCAGATTCTGCCGCACCTGCAGAAGGGCGACATCCTGATCGATGGAGGCAACAGTCATTACCCCGACACCATTCGCCGTACCAAGTATCTCCAGGATAAGGGGATCCTCTACGTGGGCACGGGGGTCTCCGGCGGCGAGGAAGGGGCACTCAAGGGACCCTCCATCATGCCCGGCGGCAATCCCGAAGCCTGGCCTCACGTGAAGCCCATCCTGCAGGCCATCGCCGCGAGGGTGGGCGACGGCGTCCCGTGCTGCGAATGGATCGGACCGGACGGCGCCGGTCACTTTGTGAAGATGGTTCACAATGGCATCGAGTATGGTGATATGCAGTTGATCTGCGAGGCTTACCAGTTGATGTCCGCAGGGCTTGGCATGAGCGCCGATGAAATACAGAAGGTGTTCGCCGAGTGGAACAAGGGCGTTCTGGATTCCTACCTGATCGAGATCACTGCCGACATCCTGGCCGTCAAGGACACAGAGACCGGCCATCCCATGGTGGACATGATCCTCGATACGGCGGGCCAGAAGGGAACGGGAAAATGGACCTCGCAGGCAGGGTTGGATCTGGGCGTCCCGATCGCCCAGATTGCCGAAGCTGTGTTTGCCCGTTGCCTCTCCGCCATCAAAGAGGAGCGCGTTGCGGCGGCCGCGAAGCTGAAAGGCTCCAAGAAGGTCTATCGCAAGGATAAGGCCGTTCTCGTGGCCCAGATCCACGATGCGCTGTATGCCTCGAAGATCTGTTCCTATGCGCAGGGCTATCAACTGCTGCGCGCGGCCTCCGACGAGCACAAATGGAAGCTGAAATACGGCGAGATCGCCCTGCTGTGGCGCGGCGGTTGCATCATTCGGGCGCGGTTCCTGGACAACATCAAGGAAGCGTTCGAGAAGAAGCCGAATCTGGCCAACCTGCTGCTCGATGGCTACTTCAAGAAGGTCGTCGGGAAAGCCCAGAAGCCGTGGCGTAATGTCATCAAGACCGCGATCGATCTCGGCATCCCGGTGCCGTCGATGGCGGCCGCGTTGAACTACTACGACTCCTATCGCAGTGCGCGGTTGCCGGCGAACCTGCTGCAGGCCCAGCGCGACTATTTCGGCGCGCACATGTACGAGCGGATCGACAAGCCGCGCGGTGAGTTCTTCCATACCGACTGGACCGGCCGCGGAGGGAAGACGGCCTCCACGACGTACGTGGCGTGATAGGTGTTGTGACCGATTATGCCCAGAAACGTCATCGTTGCCCAGTCTGGCGGCCCCTCGCCGGTCATCAATAACTCCTTGCGCGGGATTATCGATACCTGCAGGAACTACCCTGGCGATTTTGGCCGGCTTTATGCCGGCTGGCATGGCATCGAAGGCGTGCTCAAGGAGGAGTTGCTCGATCTTTCCGCCCAGAATCCGAAGGAAGTGGCCCTGCTGGCCACCACGCCGGCGGCAGGCTCGATCGGAACCTGCCGCTACAAGTTGAAAGAGAAGCAGGTGCGGGATTACGAGCGGGTGATCGAAGTCCTGAAAGCGCACGATATCGGCTACCTGTTCTACATCGGCGGCAACGATTCCATGGATACCGCTCACAAGATCAGCCGGCAGGCGGCGGCGCGCGGGCTGGATCTGGTGGCCACGGGGGTACCCAAGACCATCGACAACGACGTGGGTGATTCCGAGTTTACGCTGATCGATCATACGCCCGGCTATGGTTCGGCGGCTCGCTATTGGGCCTGTTGCCTCCAAGTTGCCGAAGAGGAGAACCGCGGGTCCTGTCCGGCCGACCCGGTGCTGGTAGTTCAAATCATGGGGCGGCATATCGGGTATATTCCCGCAGCGGCACGGTTGGCCGATCCGCGTCGGGAAATGCCGCTGCAGATCTATATGCCCGAGTCGGGGCTGACGCTCCACCAACTGGCGGATAACGTCAACGACGAGCTCAAGCGCCGCGGCCGCTGCATCGTGGCCTTGAGTGAAGGGTTCGATGTGGGTGACCTCGGCGCGCGGCGGGATGCCTTCGGACATGTCGAGTTCGGGGCCTGCGACCAAACGGCGCAACAGGTCGTCGTCAATTACCTCAATGAAAAGGGATTGCCCACCCGTGGGATGGCCCGGGGTCAGGTGCCCGGCACGGACCAGCGCTCCTCGATCCTCCTGGCCTCGGTTGTGGATCTGGAGGAAGCCTATCGCGTGGGGTGCCACGCTGTCGAAGTGGCACGCCGGGATGGCAATGGCTGGATGTCCACCCTTCTTCGTGTTCCGGGCCCGCACTATGCTGTGCGGTACGACAAGGTCCCGCTGGAGAAGGTGGCCAACAGCGAACGCTCGTTCCCGCTGAAATGGCTCGCCCCCAACAAGATTGACGTGACCGACGACTTTATCCGTTACGCGCGCCCCCTGATCGGCGACGAATGGGTCCAGGTTCCCTTGGAGAACGGCCTCCAGCGGTTCACGCGGTTTGAGCCGGTCTTTGCGGCGAGGAAATGTCCGGCCTACACCCCGGAGGAGTACCGCTGACCGCGAAGGACACGCTTTCGATCGCCACGGGTACCGGCCCATGCTGGCGTTTACGCGCCATGTGGAATAAGACCGATGGGCGTGCGCTTGCTTTGGGGCAAAGCCACGCGTATTATCCGCGCCCTCAGTCAGGGGCTTGCAGTTTATGAACGTTCGTCGATGGCTCACCAGTGGTTGGTTGTTGGTTGCGCTCTGTGCGCTCGGTTCGGGCTGCATCAGTGTGCAGCGCCCCGTTTTGGGGCAGGGTCACGATTTCGGGCGCAACAATCCGAAGCTCTGCGCGGCCATGGGTGATAGCATCACCCATGGCGGGAAGACCAGTTATCCCGCCATGCTCTCCAAAATGACGCGGAAGTGGGTGGTCAACCTGGGAGTCAGCGGAGATCATTCCCTGGATGGTGCAAGGACCGTGAACCGCCTGCTGGCGACTTACAAGCCGGGTTACCTGCTGATCCTGTATGGGGCCAACGATGTGCTCCACGAGCGCAGCGTCGAGGCCTACATCGAGAACCTTCGGTTTATGATCAGGGCGGCGAAGAACAATAAGACCATTCCTATTCTGGCGACGATGACGCCCGTGATCAAGTATCATAAACCGTACGCGTCCGCGGTTTCCGCGTACAACGTGAAGGTGCGCGAACTCGCCAAGGCGGAGGGGGTGGCGCTGTGCGACCTGGAACTGCATTTCATGGCCGCCGGTGTGACGTGGGGCGCCTTGATGCAGGAAGACGGGCTTCACCCGGATGAACAAGGCCTGCGACTGATCGCCCAGAGTTTCTACGATCTGATGCGGTAAGGACAGGCGGCTGCCGGCATGCCTGCAGGTTCCTGCCCGTCAGCAGCCTGCCGAAATCGGCTCTGCCGTAAACGAAAAAAGAAGTGAGACCGTCGAACCGTCATGCGCTTCCTTTCCCGCCGGGATTCGGGATCCCGCTTGCTTTTGAGGTAGGGGTTTGACACTTTGCCGCAGTGGTTATGAACGGATGCCGTCGTGAAGTTGTGGTGGTCGGATCGGGCTGCTTCGGGGCAACCGTTGCCGAGCGTCTTGCCGCAGCGGGCGGGCATAAAGTCCAGGTCCTCGAGAAACGCTCTCACCTAGGCGGGAACAGTTTCTCTGCGCGGGATGAAGCGTCAGGCGTCGAGTGCCATCGCTACGGTTCGCACATTGTTCACACGGATCGCGAGGATGTCTGGGCGTACGTGAACCGTTTCTCGGCGTTCAATCACTATCGCCACAGGGTTATCGCCCGACAGCGCGGCCGCGCGTTCTTCATGCCCGTCTCCTTGGCCACGATCAATGCGTTTTTCGGTCTTGATTTGACGCCGGTTGAGGCGGCGGACTTCCTGCGCCGTGAGGTCGCCGGGGCGGCTGTGACGCCCGCAGGAAGCTTTGAGGAGAAGGCGGTTGCAGTGATGGGGCGCAGGCTCTTCGAGGCATTCCTGCGCGGCTACACGCGCAAACAATGGGGACGGGAACCGCGCGAACTTCCAGCCGAGATGGCCCTGCGCCTGCCCGTGCGCACGAGCTATCATCTGGACTATTTCGATGATGCCCACCAGGGCCTTCCGATCACTGGTTACGGCGCGCTGTTCGCTCGCATGCTCGATCACCCTTCGATCGATGTGCGGTTGAACACCGATTACTTCTCGGTTCGCGATTCCCTTCCGCGCAATGCCCTTGTGATTTACACCGGTCCCCTTGACCGGTTCTTCGATTATTGCCATGGTCGTCTCGCCTGGCGGACGCTGCATTTCGAATCCGAGATATACCCCATCGCTGATTTTCAGGGGACGGCCGTGGTCAACCATGTTGACGAGGGGGTCCCTTACACACGGACGCATGAATTCCGGCACCTGCACCCTGAACGGCGGCATGGGGAGGCCACGGTTGTCTATCGGGAGTTTCCCCGCGAAGCACAGGAAGGCGACGAACCGTACTACCCTGTTCTGACAGCCGAAAACAAACGGATCCTGTCGCTCTACCGCCTCGAGGCGGACAGGATTCCGCACACGATGTTCGGTGGACGATTGGGCTCATACCAGTATCTCGATATGGATGATGCGATCGCACAGGCGTTGGCCGTCGCGGAAAAGATCATTCAACAACCGCCCTAAGGGAACCCGCATGTCATCATCCGTAACGCTGGCAGTTGTGATGCCTGTCTACAACGAAGAGGCCATTATCGGCCAAGTGCTTGGAGCGTGGACTCAAGAACTGGATCGCCTGGATATCCCGTATGAGATGCATGTCTATAACGATGGTTCCACCGATGGGACGCTGGGCCGATTGCGCATCTTTGCCGCCACCCACTCCAGGGTGATTGTCCATGACAAACCGAACGGCGGACATGGAGCGACCATTCTCCAGGGATATCGCGAACAAAGCGACAAGGAATGGATTTTTCAGGTGGACTCAGACGACGAGACCGGGCCGGAGGCGTTCGCGCACCTTTGGCGGAACCGAGCGCGCTACGACCTGCTGATTGGCAGACGGGAGGGTCGACAGACACCGCTACCTCGCCGGGTCATGACCTTTGCCTCACGTACTCTGGTGCGCGTATGCTACGGGCCTGGGATCACCGACGTGAATTGCCCTTACCGGCTGATGCGACGTGATGTGTTTCGCCCGTTCTTCCATGGCCTCCCGGATCATGTCTTTGCGCCCAACATCATCCTCTCAGGGCTCGCCGCCCGCCATCGGTTCCATGTCCTGGAAGCGCCCATTGCCTGTCGCCCTCGCCGGACAGGCACCACGACGATCCGCGGCCTGCGGGTACTTCGGATCGCGCCGCGTTCCTTCTGGCAGACCCTCTGTTTGCGATCCCTGCGTCCGACTCCGGGTCCGTTTCCGCCGTCAGAGTTTACCGCGATCGATTAACCACACGGTCAGGTGGGGCCCTGGACGGTGGACCAGATGCAGGGGGCGGTAAGGCAGAAAGAAGGCGTCCCAAGGTTCCAATTCATAGGCCGGTGTTCGATCCGGGGCCTTTAAAGAAGTGAACTCAGCCTGCAGGATGGGGGTTCCCCTGAGAAAGGCCGAAACTTTCCTGGGGTCGCACCTGGCGGACGGCAAAGGATAGGACGGTTTCACGAGACAGATCGTGCGCGAGGTCACCTCGGCGGGATCAGGATTGCGGAAGCATTCATAGCCTGTGTCCGGCGTTTGCGGTTGATTCCGGAGTTGCAGGCGGTAGAACCTTGAGATCACGCTCCCCGCCTTGGTTCCGTACATGCGGTTCACAAAATCCACACGACGCAGAATCGACCTGTGCGTTTCGTTGACCTGGGGTTCGGCCTCAGGGCCGCCCAGGAAGATCACCGGCACTTCCGTGGGCACGTGCTGTCGGATCCATTGGCCGCACATCGAGCGCGTGTCCATCCGCGTCAACAATTGGTTGCAGCGTGCGGAGGTCAAAAGACCCTGTATCACGAGAACGACGCCCACCGCCAGGCGGGCGGCGTTCCTGCGCCTGCCTCCGGGGATGGCGCCAAACCATGTGAGGCCCACTCCGGCCAGTACGGCGACGAGTGGCAGCAAGGGGGCAAGATAGCGGTAGGGAACCACGCGGGCCGGTAACAGCGGGGCCGCCAAAAGGGCACAGGCGACGACGATCAACAGGGATTCCCTGCGGCGGGCTTCAGTCCGGAGAAGGATGACGCCTCCGGCGATGGCCAGGCCCAGACCGGCGAAGCCCCCCGGGCCGTGCCGCCACGGAGTCAGAAGGTTGGCGAGCATTCCGAGCGGGCTCCAGGCGACCGCGCCCGGTATGTGGTTGGACTGGTACAAGGCGTGGAACAGTACGCCGAACCACGTAATAACCGTTTGCAGGTTGAGGAGCAGATAGATGTTTGCAGCCAGAAAGATGGCTCCCGAAACAACAGCGACGACAAGGCCGCGCCGTATCCGAAAGCTAAGGCGAGTGCCCCGCTCCAGTCCGACCGTCAGAAGAAGAACCGGCAGAAGTACAATGGCGTAGTACTTTGCGGAGACCGCCAGGCCGAATAAAGCGGCGGCGGCCATCAGCTCACGGGTCTTCGACTCCCTCCCCTGAACAAAAACGATCAGACGATTCAGAGTGGCAAGACACAGAAGGGTCATCAGTGTGTCGGTCGTTGCGAAGTGCGACTGCCGAACAGCTAAAGGGCATGCGGCCAGCAGGGCGGCGGCGGCGAGCGCCGCACCGCGGCCGGCCAGCAAACGGGCGGCCGTCCAAGTACTGAACACGACGAGCGTTCCGGCGACAGCCGAAACCAAGCGCGCCAGGATAACATACGTCGTTACATTGCCGGAAAAGTGCTCCGCCAGTGCTCCTGAACCAGGATTAAGGAGCGACTGGGCGGCATGAAAAAGATTGAATACCAGGGCGTACAGAGTGGCCAGCAGGGCAGGGTATTCGAAATACCCCGGGTTGCCGTGTTGTTCCAGGAACTCGATCGCCGGCTGGATGATCAGGGACTCATCAGGCCGTATGTAGAAGTTCGACAGGTACGGGGCCCCAAAGCCGATTCCCCAGACCCGCAGGGCAAACCCCACCGCCAGAATGCCCCAGAGTGTGATGTCCCGCCTGATGAAGGCTTTCATATGCCTCCCGGTTTGCGGATGTCAATGAAGAGATAGGGCCCTTCAGGAGAGGGTTGTGCGCAGGCGAGCGGATAAAGCCACCGATGAAGCAGTGCATTCGTGAATGGTACCTGGAGACTAACCCATCGGCCGGTCAGGATGCGACTGAGTCCGCGGGGCAGACTCAGGTAATGAGCCATGTCGAACGCGCGGTGAGCTTGCGGTGAAAGATAGTACTGCCAACGGTTGACTTCGAAACCGGCTTCGGTTAGGCGCTTGATCCATACGGGCGGGCTATCCGTATGATAGTGGTGGGAGTGCCAGTTGAACCAACGCGCGTAGGCCTGCCCCAGTCGGGGGCTGAAGGCGCGCAGTACTCTCGAGCCGAGCAACATGTCCCCAAAGTGGTGGCTGGGAGAACTGAGCAGAAGCCGCCCGCCCGGTTGCAGGACACGGAAGATCTCGCGCAAGGCCGAATCGATGTCGGGCACGTGCTCCAGAACGCTATTACTCAGGACGGTACGGAACGTTGCGTTGGCGCAGGGCAGACTCCCTGCCTCGGCCAGGATCAATTCACGGTACCTGCCCCGGTTGCCTGCCCGCTGTAACGCGCGTGGATCCCGGTCCACACCCACATCAACCGGTTCGTTCAGTGTGAGGTCAGCAAACAAACCATCCCCGCAGCCGAGATCGAGTACGGGCGTCTCCAACGGACCTGCACGGCGGATCAACATGCCTTCCACACTGCGGACCAAGGCCAGAAATGGCGGGGCATGGCGGAGATACTGGCCAAGCAGGCGCCCCAACTCCTTGTCGCCCGGCGGCGCAGCCGCGGCCTGCTGTGCCAGTGCGTCCTGCAGAAGGACTTCGTGGCTGTTGAGCGCGTGGTCAAGGCAGAGTTGCTCGCGTACAAAAGCTGGCGGCCTGATGTAAGCCTCGCGGTGTTGGGCAATCTCAAGCAGGGCTTGAGCCAGTGCCTCCGCATTGCGGGGCGGCACGATGAGCCCCATCTGTGTTGCCCGGACGGGGATACGCACGCCGGGAAGGTCACTGGCCACGACCGGTGTGCCGCACAGCATACTCTCAGCCTGAACCATCCCGTAACCTTCGGTTGAGTTCACGCTGGGCAATGTTGTCGCGTCGCAGAGGGCAAAGAACGCAGCCAAGTCGGAATCGTCGAGCACACCGAGAACACAGCACATCTCGGAATGCTGATCGAGCAGGGGCTGGAGTCGTTGGCGATAACGGTATTCGCCAACCACTTGGGAGGGGTCGCCCACAAGCAGCAACCGCGCCTCGGGATGCGTGCGTCGGATGAGGGCCATGGCTTCCAGCAGGTACTCAATACCTTTCTCAGCGGCAAATCGCGCGGCGAACCCGAAGAGGGGTCCGTGAGTGCCGATGCGCCGGCGCAACGCCGCAACGCGTGCGGGGTCGACGGGAGCCAGGGTGATGGGGGGTGGGATGGCCATTGTTTTGTCAGGAAAGCACTTCAGGAAGGGGCTATGCGAGGCGTAGTCATCAGTGAGGGTTATCAGACGGTGGGCGTATCGTGCCGCGATCTGGTGTCCCAGCAAGGAGATCCGATCCCAAAACGGACCGAGAAAACCTGGGAGACACAGGTCACAGTGATAGACTCCGATGACCGGGCGGCGGTATATCCGCGCCAACGCGGTGATGCAGACGGCTTCGACAGGGGTAATCGGCATGTTCAGGATCACCGCATCGTGATGCTTTACGAGTTGCCAGGCGCGCAACACATAGCCGGCCATCAGAACTCCTTTTCCGATGCGTGCGGTTACCGGAACGCGAACGATTGTGACACGGTTCTGGCTCTCCCGGCAGGGAAGTTCTGGGTTGTAGCGAGAGGTCAATACCGTAACCTCATGGCCGCGGGCTGCCAGGCCTTCCATCAGGCGTTGCGCATGAATTGTCAGGCCGGACAGGTGTGGACGGTAATAAGTGAGGGCGGTGAGGATTCTCATGGGCGGTCAGTAGGCCAGTTTGATCAGGAAGTCACCCGATTGTTCCACGCCGTTAACGGCTGTTCGTCCGAGATCCTGAACGGTTGTCTCTGTGCGCACGATTCGCGCGGGTGAGCGCAAGTCGCCCTCCTCGGCGGTCAGTACGAGGCGGTAGCGCTGGTTTCCGGAATCCGGGATGGGTTTGAAGAAGAACTGCATCCAGGAATTGGGCGTAACATCGCGCGGCGTGATGAAGGCTTGGCGGATCGGAAGGTTCCTCTCCTTCGCAAAGACCTCTATCCGGTAGAGCCCGGTACCGTTCCACCGTCCAGTGCCAGTCTGGAGGCCCAGCCCGCGGAGCCCATCGGAGGGGCTGTCAAAGGCCTGTTCAACGCGCACATCGGGCCCCACGGTCAATTCGATGCCGCATCCGGGCGGAGGTGGCGGCACCGGCTTCACGTACCGCAGGGTCGGAACATCCGCCAGGCTCCCGTGCCGGTACGTGGCAACCAGCACCATCATGGCCTTGAAAAGCAGCAGCAGCATGAACGCCGCAAGGATGGCGGCATACTTGAACAAGTGCCGGTGTCGCGCGATGGCGATGGCGGCCGTAAGGACGGTCGGGGCGATCAAGGGGAACAGGTAGCGGCCTTGCGGCTGGTAATCCCACTTCAAGCAATTGTAGAGCACCAGGCTGGCGCACAATACTCCAAGGGCAGCCAGCAGGCCGAACGCGCGGAATAGTCGCCGATCGCCGGTCCGGAGCAACTCGGCGGCGAAGAGACCGGCCAGCAGAACTACGACCAATGCCAGGATCTCGTAGGTGGGAGGCGAGAGGAGGACGTCCATGTATCCGAAAACTCCGAAAAAAGAGCGGAACAACGACACGGCAAGGCCCTGGTTTACCATCCATGCCAGGACGGGGATGCGCATATGTTGTTCCGCGCCGAGCGCCTGCATGCTCTGCAGGGTCTTCAGGAAGAACATCTGTCCGAGCGGATCGCCGTACAGCATTCCGTTGCGCAGGTACCACCCACCGGAAATCGCCAGGGGGAGAAGTGTCACGGCCAACGCTGTCTTCAGGGCCAGGCGACGCGGGAGCCTCCTTGCGCCGAAGAGGGCCGCGCCGATCAGAAATGGAAAATACGAGAAGTAGTTGTATTTACAGACCAGGAGCATAGCCACGGAAAAGCCCAGCAGGATGATATTCAGGTTGGAGGCGGCAGCACGAAATCGCACCAGGCTCCAGACCAATAGTGCTGAGAAAGCCAATGAATGGATGTCATCGTTGATATAGGAAGCGGTGAATACCACCTGGGGGATAAACGCAGCCATGGCGCCCAGGCCGGCCACGAGCAGACCGCCTGTGGCCGCGTAAACCGCCAGATACAGGAGGTTCAGAAACAGCAACCCGAAGCACAACGACACCAGTCTGGCGCCCAAATAATACTCACAACCGAACGCGCGATGTGCCATAACCGCTCCGCCCGCCTGGACCACGGAGTGAAACGCCGGATACATTGTGTAACTGCATCGCGACGCCGTACGACCGCACGGATTAACACGACCGGTGAGGTATGCGGAGAGATCGTCCTGGCCCGAAACCGGAAGCCGGTGGTTCCTGATCAGGAACTCCACGTTGTAGTGGTAGTGCGTCCACTCATCGGGTGCGCCGTCGAAAGGGATGATGAACACGAGCAACAACCCCGCGCCCAGAAATAACCCATTCAGTGGCAGCAGCCAGAAGTGACGCCGCATGCATGTCAAAAGTCTGCTTTCAATGAGATTGATCATGACTGGATCGATTCTTCCCGCGGTACCGTCCGCCGGGCCGATCCCCGCCTGTTTCTTTTCGAATCACGCATGAAAACCGCCCGGCCGGCAACATTGCCCTTGGAAAATCCTGAGGACTTGGGCAAGCTCTCCGCCCTCTACTCCACTCATATGACACTGGCCCTTGAAGATGTTCGCCGCCTATGCGGTCGTGATTCTCCCGTTGGTGAATGGCTCAAGGGAGTGTGTCTGACCGCTGTTTTTGTGTCAAGTGCGACGCTGGCGCGGGTCGGCGCGGGGCCGACCCTGGCCCTGACCGCGGTACATGTCGGTGGATTGGCGGCGGCGGGAATGTGCGTGTTGCGATTCACCGGCATGCCGCTGTCGCCGTCGGCCTTTGACCGCCTGACTTTTGCCTACCTTTTCGGGTGGGTCACGGTACCGGTTTTTGCCTTGGCCGTACGCCTGACCGGAAACCATGCCGCCGGATTGGCGCTGGCCACGGCCATTCTGGCGAGCGGCTGGCTTTACGCACGCTGGCGGGAGAGGCGTACGCCCCGCGGCGACATCGTTCTGCGCGTCACGGTCCCCCCGATTCCCTGGGCGGTTTACCTTCTGGCCTCTCTGTATGTAATAGGGAACGTGGTGCTGCCTTTCCGTTGTTTTGGCGTCGACTCTCTGGTTCGCGAGATGTATTCGGACGGGTTTCAGCGTTTTGGTACCACCTATGCGTTGGCGGCGTCCGTCCCGCCGCGCAACCCCTTTGTTGCCGGCTGCCCCCTCGTCTACTATTGGTTCGCGCTATTCCCTTATGCGCTGGAATTCCGGTTCATCCATGCAGACCTTTTTGCGATCTGGAAATCCGGACAGGCCTGGACCGCATGCTTCCTTCTGGTTGGCCTTTGGGGGGGGGTGCGCGCGGTGTTTGGGAGGGGCCTCGTCGCCTGGGGCGCGTTGTTGTTGGGGTTTGCATTTTCATCCTACGAAGTTTTCGCCAATCCGAAGTTTCTCACGGCTATGGAAACCGCCGTAGGTCTGCTTCCCCGAATCAAGGCCGGATGGGCTGCGGCCGCAATTCGAGATCCGGACCACATTATCGGAGTCGTTAACACGTACAGCGATCAATTGTTCATCGAGGATTTTCTCTATATTCCGCACAATGCGTTGGCTTTGATCATTCTTTTGACGGCTTTGTGGTGGCTGGCCGAAGCGCGGTATGTTGCTGCGGCATGGGCTGTGGCGACCCTGGCCGGATTCAACACGTTCTACCTTCCCGTGGTTGCGCCGGCGTTATCTCTGGCGATCCTGGCGGGGGGGGGGGCACGCCGGGCCCTGGCCATGAGCGTGCTGCTGGCTTCGGCCGCAGTCCTGTTTCTATCGCTGTGCGGAATCGTACCGCTCGAGTTTCCGGCCGCGCTAGGTGTGGCCATGACGACCGCGCTTGTCTTGGGGGTGGCGCGGACATGGATCTCTCGCGGGACGCCCTTGTCGGACGGCGGCATGGCGTTGCTTACCCGGATGGCCGCCGTCGCGTTTATGGCCACCCTGTTGCTGCTGGTGCTGCCGCACCCGATTCGGAACCTGGGGGCCCTGTTTCTCAACTATGGCCCTGCGTTTCCTGCGGGCCTTGCTTTTGTGGCGATGGTGGGCTTTTTTCCGCGCCGATATGCAGCGCCGCCAGCCGGACACGTGCTCATTCTCCTCCTCCTGGGTTGTGCGGCCTGCTGGGGACTCAGCAGTTTTCTCATACTGCAGTTCGATCCGCATGCTCCTGCGTTACTGAAAAACATGGCGGCGTCGGTCGGATTCAAAATCAATCTTTTCAATCTCTACCACAAGGTATCCAAGATGGTTCGACTGGCGTGGTGCCTCTTTGCCGCTCTGGGATTTGCGCTGTGGTTTCCGCGCTTCGTGATGTGGCCGCGGGTGGCGGGATGGCTCCTTGTCGCGGTGCTGCTGCCCGCGGCGTTGACCGGTGTGGCCCGCGCCCGGACGTACTGTCTTCGCGCTCCCATCCCTGAAACCCGTGCGGCGCAGTATCTGATCCAACATGGATGCACGACCGACACGATTGTACTGTTGGAGGATTACCGGTTCTCGGCGATCAATCAACTGGCGCCGGTAAGCGTCTTCTACATTTCGAACTGGGTTGGCGGCTCGCCGGGGCTGACGCACGCCGTGGGCACATGGGCCGATCAGTACCTGCCTGCCGGATTCCACAGCGAGACGCAGCGCAGGGAAGAACTGAGCCGCAATCTGTTCAAGGCCCCGTTGGATCGGCAACGGATCAATGCCATCGTTGTGCAGTATGGTGTCCACTACATCCTCACGCGGAAACCCTGCGATCTCGGTTCAATCGCCCGACAGGTCGTCTCATCTCAGGGCGGTTATCTCTATCGTGTCGGCACTGCTCCGCGTGCTGGCGAGTCTGACTGATTGTGAATAGGAATCGAAGGCATTCCGGCTGCGCACCCTCCCTGGACTTGCCCCGCCCTGTCAGGACCGTTGAATTTCAGTTGTGTCCAAAGCGCGCAGGAACCGCTTCCGATACCACACAAAGCCGAACAGATCGAAAATCGTACGCGGCAGTCGCTTCATGTTCGTATATTTCGAGGCCCCGCGAGTCCGGGGGCGATGATCCACGGCCACTTCCTTGATGATGCGGCCATGGAGTTTGAAGTAGGCCGGCATGAAGCGGTGGACTCCCTCGATGGACGGCAGATCGTCCACGCAGGCTTTGCGGAAGACCTT
>CAYOIT010000001.1:49321-82049 GCA_964404035.1 uncultured Verrucomicrobiota bacterium
GGTGGACTCCCTCGATGGACGGCAGATCGTCCACGCAGGCTTTGCGGAAGACCTTGAGGCTGCAGCCTGTATCGCGAATGCCGTCATGGGTGCCCCAGTTTCGCACGTGATTGGCCAGCCGTGACCCGACCCGCCGCGCCCAGGTATCCTTGCGCTGCGCGCGGTAACCGCAGACCGCGTCGCAGCCCTCCAGCGCCTGCAACAACCTCGGGATGTCCGCGGGGTTGTTCTGCATGTCTCCGTCGATCGTGACGAGGGCGTCTCCCTCCGCCAGTCTGAGGCCCACCAGCATGGCCGAGCTCTGGCCGCGGTTCTTCTCGTAGCGCAGACCCCTGACGGAGGGAAAGCGGACCTGGGCTTCGCCGATACGGGCCCACGTCTGATCGCTGCTGCCGTCATCCACGAACAACACCTCCAGATCCGCGATCGCGGTCTTCAGGCGGTGGAGTTCCTCAGCCAGCGGCAGCACATTATCCTGCTCATTATAGACGGGGACGACGATCGAGACTTTCATGCCGCAGTCCTATGGGTTGGGGCGATACGCCAGAGATGCAAGGGCCTACTTATAGCCATTCGCGTTCGAATTTCCAGAGTTATTGTGTCCTCGCCCCGTCCGGAGCAGGATCAGCACTCCCGGAATGAGGAGGCAGAGGGAGAAGAACGAGAACAGCAGGTACTGTCCCAAAGCCACAATGCCCATGCCGGCGAAATACAGCAGCCAGATTCGGGGTTGGCGGTTCCGACCAAAAACCAGGCGGCAACAACCGATGAGGAAAAGTGCGCCCATCAGCACCACGGGAATCAGCCCGTACTCGAAGGCCAGGTCAAGGTAGGTGTTGTGCATGTGGGCAAAGTAGAGTCGTGAGGGCCTGGGCTGAGACCGGTGGAAGGCGGCCCACGTGCCGGCTCCCTCACCCCGCCACACGCCGGTGTCCCACACATGACTCATCCCCACGGACCACATGTGGGCCCTGGCCGGATCGATCCGCGCCAGTATCTGTTGCACACGGTTAACGGGCTCAGGAGGTCGGCTCACGGCTGCAGGACTCATTTCAGGAGTCGGACCGGACGGGGT
The DNA here is from genome assembly GCA_964404035.1 of uncultured Verrucomicrobiota bacterium. Taxonomy (GTDB): domain Bacteria; phylum Verrucomicrobiota; class Kiritimatiellia; order CAIKKV01; family CAITUY01; genus CAMBRF01. The sequence continues at coordinate 50,397 of CAYOIT010000001.1, forward strand.
GGCCGGCCCGTAGGGCACAGGGTTGGCCCATCGCGAATTTTCCCAACTCAGGTCGGCCGCCAGTCTCTGGCGCAGGGCGGAGTCGGCCTTCGTGATCCCCGTGGCAAAGAGCCAGGCGCTGGAAAGCACAAGGCTCGACAGTGCCACGATGGCGACCTGTCGCCAACTTCCCAGGAACAGGGCCAACCGGTGCCTGAGCCGAGGCCGGTGGCGGGGGCCAAGCCAGGCGTGCAGGATCAACGCGGCTCCGACCATCGGCAGCAGCACGGCCAGAAGCCCCATCGATCTCTGGATGAGAAACCACAACAGGGGAAGCAGCAAGACCAAGCCAACATGCGCCCAACGATACCGCCGGCCCAACGGCGCGACAAACCACGCCAGAGCGCCGGCGAGCAACATGGGGAGATAGGCGGCATTATACCCGGCGCCGTGCAGGAGATAGGGGCCGAAGGAAGCGTAATTCGTCGTTCCCAGAAAACGGTGCGGCTGGTGCCAGGGGATCAGGGCGGCGGCCTCGGTGACGAACAGCGCCAGGAGGCCCGTCGCGAAGAGGGCCCTCCAGAGCCGCGGCGTGGACACATAGCGGCCGGCGAGGAACAGGGCCGCGCACAACGCCGCCGCCAGGGCACGATCGAAGGAGGCCCGAAAGGGGAAGATTGACCAGGAGGCCTCCGGCCTGAACCATTGAGCGAGGACCTCGTGTCGGGGAAAGGCCCGCAGCTTGACCAGCAACCCGCCCGCATTGGCCGGCCATGAAAGCCAGGCCACCAGGACGCCCCAGAAGATGACCCAGAGCACATCGCGGCGGGACAATCGACGATCCCAAAGGATTCGCAACAGCAGCACGCCGGCCAGCAGGGGCAGACCCCAGGCCCAGGCACGGTGCGGTTCGCATTGAAACACGGGACAGGTCAAGAGCAACAACGGCAGGCAGGTCATTTTTCGCACCAGGAAGAACCCCGCCGCCAACCACCCGATGGCCAGCCACTCCAGCGGCTGGGATTCGAAGGGCAGCAGCAACTGGCCGGTGATCATCAACAGCATCCAGCCCGAGATCACTGCTCTGTCAGTCAGCCGGGAAGGGTGTGGAAGAAGGGCTCTCATGCGGGATCGAGGACCGAGGTCGAGGGCTCGGGCATATACTCCGGTGCCAGCTGTTTCAGGGCGTGACGGATCTGGATGCCGTCATGCAGAACGGCGGCAGCATGTAACTCGGGCAAGTGCTTCAAGGCCAGCGTCGCTTTGGCGACGCTCTCGGCACTGGGTTGGATCACCCGGATCTTGTTGTGGTGGGTTGCCACAATGCCTTCCCCCTCTGTAATCAGTTCCTCATAGAGCTTCTCTCCGGGCCGCAGGCCCGTGAATTCAATCAGGATGTCGCGGTCGGGTTCCTTGCCCGAGAGGCGGATCAGGTCGCGCGCCATATCGATGATTTTGATGGGGGTCCCCATATCCAGGATAAATAACTCGCCGCCGTTGCCCATCGAGCCCGCCTGAAGGATGAGTTGGGCCGCCTCGGGAATGGTCATGAAGAAGCGTGTGACGTCCGGATGAGTGACCGTCACCGGACCGCCGCGCTCGATCTGACGCTGGAACAGGGGAATGACCGACCCGGCGGAGCCCAGGACATTTCCGAAACGAACGGCCATGAAACGGGTGGGACCGCCGGCCATCGACTGCATGATGATCTCGATAATGCGTTTACTGGCCCCCATCACATTGGTGGGCCGCACCGCCTTGTCGGTCGAAACCAGAACGAAACGATCGACGGCGAAGCGGGCGGCGGCGCTCATCAGGAGTTCACTGGCACCGATATTGTTCGTTACGGCATTCCAGGGGTTCTGTTCCAGAAGGGGAACATGTTTGTAGGCGGCAGCGTGAAAGACCACTTCCGGGCGGTACCGGGTGAAGACGCTGTCGAGCAGGCCCGGTTGCTGGATCTGCCCCAGGATCGGGATGTAATCGGCGAATTTCCGTTCATGCTGGAGCTCCATCTGAATCTGGTAGAGATCCGGCTCGCTGGATTCCCAGAGAACGAGCTGGGCAGGATGAAACTTGATGATCTGCCGGCACAGTTCCGAACCGATCGATCCCCCGCAGCCGGTGACAAGGATTCGACGTCCACGCAGACAGGCCTCGATGCCGGCGGTGTCCAGACTGACGGGAGATCGACCGAGCAAGTCCTCATAATCCACATGCCTGAGCGCCTGGATGGTAACCCGCCCATCAATGATCGCCCCTAACCCCGGAAGCGTCTTGAAGGTCACGCCGGCGCCTTCGCACAAGTTCACAATACGCCGCATTCGGGCTCCGGTGGCGGAGGGAATCGCAATCCACACCTCCTGGATAGCCTGGGACTTGACCCTATCCGCCAGACGGTCAATCGGGCCGAAGATGGGCAATCCGTGCAGGGTGCGGCCGGCTTTTGAGGAGTCATCATCAATAAAACAGACGATCTGATAACGAGACTGGGGGCTGTCCTCGATCTCACGGAATATTTTATCCCCCGCATCGCCCGCTCCCACGATCATGACGCGATAGCCGTCACGCTTTCGGAGGCGCGGCCACCACCACTGACCCCGGCTGTCGCCGCCGGGGCGGTAGGCGAGGCTCATGCGGATCAGGGCACGCAAACCGGAGGTGAAGAGGAAGGTCAGGACACCATCCAGCAGAATGATCGCGCGGGAATAGTCCCCAAACCGCTGGCGGAAGACCAGCCATGCCGTGATTACCAGTGTGGAGAGGCACGAGGCATACAAAAGGTGGACGATGTCTTTGAGGCTGGTATAGCGCCACATGCCCCGGTACATCCCGAACGCGAAAAAGACAACGACTTTGATGCCAAGCGCCAATGGCAGGAGGGTTCCAAGCTGGGCGACATACACGGGTAACAACTGGAAATCCAGACGCAACAGAAAGGCGACCAGCAGCGAAGCGGCAAAGAGGGTCAGATCCGCCATGACCATCACGTGGATTTTGACGTTTCTAAACTGTCGCCACATGCGAGGGGCTCCTTCCGATCGATACTGGGGCATACATGGGCGGCAGTTTCTTGCTTTACCCTTTCGTGGTCAACGTTTTTTGAAGGAAGTGACGAGGTCCCGAACCGGACTCCCTTCACGTTCAATGCGAAACCCCATCCTGGCGAAGGACGTTGAGAAAAGTCCGGAGTAAAATCCGCATATCCAGCAGGAAAGAGCGATGGTTCAGATACCAGGCATCCAGTTCGACCTTCGCCGGAATGGAGATCTCATCGCGCCCATTGATCTGCGCCCATCCAGTGAGGCCCGGGATAAGCCGGTGGACCCCTTTTCTTGTACGCAAAGCAACCAAGTCGTCCTGGTTAAACAGCGCGGGGCGCGGGCCGACCAGGGACATGTCGCCCCCGAGCACATTGAGAAACTGGGGCAATTCGTCCAGACTCGTTTTACGGAGGAACCCTCCGATCCGCGTCAGATATTTTTCGGGATCGGTCATCAGGTGTGTGGCGATGTGCGGAGTATCTGTGCGCATGGTGCGAAACTTAAGCATCCGGAATATCCGGTTTTCCTTCCCCACCCGGTCGGAAATGTGAAACACCGGCCCCTTCGAGGTCAACTTCACCGCCAAAGCGACGATCAGGAACACCGGAAGAAAAACGATGAATAACGGCAATACGACCATGACATCGAAGCATCTTTTCATACAGGCAGACCCGCTGACACGGCCCCAAAAACAATCTTACGCCGGCTTCAGGAAGCTCTTGGCTGTTTCCCGAATTCCGTCCTCAAGTGCAAACGGCGGCCTCCATCCGAGGACCGCCTTGGTGTGCGAGATATCCACGCACAACGAACCGCAAAGTCGTTCGATCTCGGAGGAATAGCCGAACACACGTCCGGCGATCCGCAGAAGGCTCACGGGCATCGGGAAAAGACGGATGTTTTTCCCCATGGTCCTCGCAAGAAGCCGAAAGAGATCGGGGGTCGAAAGATCCCGATCGTCCGACACCAGAAACGTGTGTCCAGCCGCCGCCGGATGGGCCAGGCATGTCCGGATCAAGTCACAGAGATTGTCGACGTACACGAGGCTCCGGCGGTTCTCGATGGCCGCCAGGGGAAGCGGGAAGCCGGAAGCCGCCAGTTTCATCAAGCGGCGGAAATTGGCACCCACGCCGGGTCCGTAAACCAGCGGCGGCCGGATCACGATCACTTCCATTCCGGTGCTCCCGGAAATCGCCTGAAGCCCCAACTCGGCTTCCCATTTGGAGCGGGCATAGGCATCATGCGGACACGCCGGATCATTTACCGTGAAAGGACGTTCGTTGGACAGGAGCCCGTGGACGCCGATTGAACTCACGAGAACAAATCGCCTTACGCCAGAAAGCGCGGCCTGCCGGGCAAGATTCAAAGTCCCGTCCGTATTGATCTCCCGGAAGGACGCCAGGGGATCTGAAGCCGTTTCTTTCAAAATGTGCGCACGCGCCGCCAGATGCACCACGGCATCAACACCCCGAAGCACCGCGTGCCAGTCTGTATTTCCGTCAATGTCACCGATGGCTACGGCACCAGGCCGCGCAACGCGAACGGCTTGCGTCACCGACAGACCGGAGGTTTCAAGAAGCCGGCAGAGATGTCTCCCGATGAACCCATTGGCTCCTGTGACCAGTGCCTTCATTCAGTAACGTTTCCCCTTTTCCCTGGTGTCACTCAAGCCGGCCCTCGCAAGGCTTCGTCATAGAGGGTTTCGTGGCAGGCCAGGATATGGTCGAGGCTGTATCGGCTCAGGATTCGCTCCCGCGCTCTTGTGACCAATCCGCGAGCCAGCTCGGGGGCACGAACGATACGGTCCATTGCCGCGGCCAAAGCGGCGGGGTCCCTGACGGGAACCAGCAGGCCGCAATCGTCCTCCAGCAGTTCCTCCAGGCCGCGGCTCCGGGTTCCAATAACGGGAATGCCCATGGACATGGATTCGAGGGAACACCGGGGCAATCCCTCCCGGATGGAGGGCAACACTGTGGCGGTACAGGCGGCAATCCAGGGGCGGACGTCGGACTGAAAACCAAGAAAGTGAACCCGGTCGGCAATACCCAGATGCCGGGCTTTTTGCTGCATGGCCTTCTGGAGCGGGCCAACGCCTGCGAAGGCGAGATGCGCGGTCCGGGTTTCCATACGGGCCAGGGCTTCTATCGCGTCACAGTGCCGTTTCCCGGGGTTGAATTCGGCAATCATCAGGAACAGGGGGGTGGTAGCATCCAGGTTTAACCGTGTACGGGTGTTGTGTACTTCTTCGGAGGAAAGAGGCGTCGGGCTATAGTAGCGCGTATCCACGCCGATGCCCGGAATGAGCCGCAGGCGTCCCGGGGGGACGATTCCGTGCCGGAGAACCGCATCCCTGTCCACGCGGTTGATCACCACGAGATAATCGGTCCATCGGCCCGCGAGCTTTTCCATGGAGAGAAAGAGAAGATTCGCGAGAAAGCGGCCGCCCGGGTGAAAATGGAAGCCATGGGCGGTGTAGATGACCTTGGGTTTTCCCTGCCGGCGAAGGGAACGAAGGGCAAAGCGGCTCAGAAAACCAGCGATCGGAGTATGCACGTGAACAATGTCATACCGACCTTGCTGAATCGTGCGCCTCACCTGTGTGATCGCCTTGCCCAAGCCGGTCAGGTCGGCGGGATTTCGGGACCAGCCCGCTTCAAAGGTGTGGGAGAATGCCGAATTACAGACCTGGCAGGTTGCCGCCTCCCTGGCCATGAGATCGACCGTCCATCCCCGGGCGATAAAGTGTCGCGCAAAGGGCAACAGAAAGGCGCGCGAGGTCAACGCGACGGTTGCAACATGAATGAGTTTTGGCATGACGAAGATTCTTGGCTGATGACGGCGAATTTACCTGCAGACCCCTTCAGTTCCAAGCGCGATTTGCAGCTTTCAGCCCCCCCGAGGGGCGATTATTTGATGGAATCCATCCAGAAGCAAAGGCCCCGTCTTCTGCAGGCAACAGGATGTTTCCACCCTGAGTCGTCCCGCCGCCCCCATCTGTTGGCGGAGCAAGGAGTCCATTCCCAGACGATCCAGCGCGCGATACCATGCCTCCGGAGTGTCTGCCAGGTATCCGGTCTCACCATCCCTGACGATGGAACAATTGGCTCCGACCGGCGAGGCGACCACGGGCAACCCGCAGGCCATGTACTGAATCAGTTTGTAACCGCATTTTCCGCGTTCCCACGGAGTGTCATCCAGGGGCATGATTCCGACGTCGCACGAGCGGAGATCCGCCACCTCCGAGGTCTCGGACCAGGGGCGCACTTCGACGTCGACGTCCTCCCATCGCACCGCTCCCGATCCGATCAGAACCACCTTGGCGGCATGCAGGCTGGACATCCGCGCCAAAGCAGGCCGGATCGCCTCAAGATAACGTCGAGTGCTGGGCGATCCCATCCACCCGATGGTGAAAGGCCTCGGCGGGCGGACGGAAGTCGGGTTTGGGTAGCGATCGAGATCGATGACGGTCGGCAATACCGTCACCCGACGGGCACCGGCGCAGCGCGCTCGCTCCGCCAGATACTCGTTGCCGGCCACAACCCAGGCCGCGTGGCTCATGATCCGGTCGATTTTCCGGCCGAAGAGCCGCCGGACGAGAGGATTGGGGTGCCGGTCGTAGTTGTGAAAGGTGGCGTCATCATAATCCACCACATAAGGCACGCGATGGCCCAGTAAGAGGTGCTCCAGCGAGGCGGGGAACCAGGGCAGCAATTCCTTTTCGATCCAGACGAGATCATTGTCGCGACAGGTCAGCAGAGTGATGAGGCGGCGGGCATAGGCGGCGGCCACGGTTCCCGGAAGACGTTTGCCCCTTTGGTACAGCACCTCCAGATAGTTGTTGTTCAGGAGGGGTCGGACGGTGACCTCCAGTCCCTGTTGGGTCAGAAAGGGAATATACTGCAGCATCCGGAGCCGGCTACTGGCCCCAAGGCGGTCATAACGTGGTAACAGGAGGAGTTTCATCAATGGGTGTGGGCATCATTCGTGCGCCGGCGAAGCTCGTAATGGATTTCATAACAGGGGAAAAGATAACAGAGGTTCTCCTCGTAGAACTCCCGGGTCCACCGGTTCATGTTGAAGATCAGGCCCAGCAGGCGCTTGAACGCGTAGCGCCCGTAAAAAGGGCGGGGGGACTTGAACACCAGATTCACCGCAACAAGGTCGAATTCGAGGTCACGTTCGTAGTGGGGGACCTTTCTCCGGAACAGGTTTTCGCCGGCCAGATAGGAAAATGTGTAAAGCCCGAACGGTGTCCGGTGCGTCGGATCCGAGTAAAAATAGGGGTTGGAAAAGTGGGGAACCACAATATTCAGTAAACCGCCGGGTTTCAAAACCCGGGCCGTTTCGTGAAGCAAAGCGGGCACATCGGCGATATGTTCCATGAAGTGGAAGGCGTGAACGGCCTCTGCGCAGCGGGAAGGGATGAGCCCGAGGACTTCGAAGACATCGCCCACGATGTCAACACAGGGCGCATTGATGGAGTCAATCCCGATGGCCTTTGCGACCTGCTTTCGCCCTCCGCACCCCAGTTCGAATTCAACCCCGCACTGATCGGCAAGCTTCCCGAGAATGTGGTTCTTGTCGTTTATGCTCACGATATCCTCCCTGTCGCAGGATCAACGCCGGCGGAGTGTTTGGATCGTCGGGAGCGCCATTCCCGGACGAGGATGACGGGAACCGTCTTTCCCAGACGGGCATAAGCCCGCATGATCTCCCTGAGCGACATGTTCGTCCGGCCTGCCAGCCACTGCGCCATCCGCAGTAACGGCTCAACGGTAAAGGTCCCTATCATCAGGCTTAAGGCCCACGCGAAGTTGAAATGCTTGAAGGCGTACAAGAGGCGGCTTCGCGTCAAATAGAAGAGCCGCGCGGCCTTGTCCTGGCTGGAAGCGCCTCCACCCGCGTGAAAGGCTGAAACCTCGCCATCATACCAGCTTGACCACCCGGTGTTCAGGGCGCGAAATGAGAAGTCGACCTCCTCGAAATAGACGAAGAAGCGTTCATCGAAGCCGCCCAGAGCTGTGAAGACTTCGTTCCGCACCATGAAGAAAGCGCCGATTACCTGGTCAACCGTGCCGCTGGCCGTCGGATCCCGGTCGGTCATGAAGTGCGAGGGGCAGTACCGCGGCAGGAGCCTGGCCAGTCCGGACATTTCGGAGAACAGGATGGCCGGGGTCGGGAAGCGGGAGACGGAACAGGCGTTCCGTCCGTGCGCGTCACGCAGCCGGATGCCGAAAATACCGGTATGAGCGCGATCAGGATGCCCGGCGTGCTGCAGCACTTCCGCCAGCGTGCCGACATCCAGCACCGTGTCCGGGTTGAGGAAAAGGATGAACTGAGATTGGCTGCCGGCCGCGCCCTGGTTACAGGCGGCGGCAAACCCGAGGTTGACGGGGTTAAGCAGAATACTCAGAGGCAATTGGTTGATGGGGAGACCGGCGAGCGACGAATCCGTCGAGGCATTGTCCACCACCACGACGTGCCGAAGGAGAAACGTTTTCCGGTTTGAGGCCGCGATGGACTCCAAACACGCCCGGAGCTGAGATCCGGTATTCCAGTTGACGATGACAATGTCGATATCGGGGTTCATGGGCATGCGGAGGCGGTGCCGGTTGAGGGCGACGGTTGAGGGGCAAGCCACCGGGAGAAGATATTCAAGGTCACCAGAATGACCGCGTAGTACGTCCAGTTGAGGAAGCGAAACTGGAAGTCATAGAAGGCGAGAAAAAGGGGAAACAACATCACGGCATAATACATGATGAACAAAGGATGACCTTTGCGAACGCCCCGGTAAAGGGCGGCATAGAATACGCCAAGCGCCATGGAGCAAATCACGACACCTATTGTGCGAAAGTCCTGGTAGGGAGCCTGCATGAAGGTGAAAACGTTGAAATCCCTATCCGTCAAGCCCAGGTCGCACGGGATCACATGTCCCAGCCTGAGCTTTTCGGCAATCCTGAAGAGAGGGAACAAGGTTTGACTGCCATGGGTTATGAGATCACTGTTCAAAATGACGCGATCGAAGGATACCAGCGGATTGGCCATGTAGGCCACGACAAAGAGTTGTTCCCCTGTGAAGAGTCTGCCGGTGAGCGCCCCGAGGGCGGTCATGACCACCAGGGATGCGGCGAGTAGCGGCAGAATCAGGGCCCACCGGAGCGGCGAATGCCACAGGTAACGAGCCCCGAGCATGTAGGCGCCACCCACGGAGAGAAGATAAAACACGACGGTCGAACGCCCCATGGTGAAGAAACAGCTCGCGATCAGTATTGCGGTGCCCAGGAAAACGAGGGCGCTCCGAGAGGGCCGGCCCACGATAGACAGTCCCAGCACACCCACATGGCACAGGAGTATGAGGTAGACGGACGCGCTGGTGCTCCAGGCGGAGGATGAGATCGCCGCAAATCGGAGATTATAAAATATGTCGTACTGGCCCGTCTGGGCAATTCGGACGGCCGTGCCCAGTCCCAACGCGAACCCGACGAGGCCGAGCGCGACCAGCGGGGGGGACACCCGGCGGAGCGCCTGCAGGACCCGGCCGGAATCGCCTTGCGGCACGGGAGACACGGGGCCCAAGCCGAACTCGGAGCACAGGAATGCCGCCATAAATGAGGAAAGCGCCAGGCCTAACAGGCTGTTGGTGGCCGGCTTCAGCAGCGTGGTGTCCCTCAAAACAAGCCAGTACATCAGATAGGAGATAAAGAAGGGTACGACCAGCACCAAAGGAGGGTAAAAGAAACACCGCCGTCGCATCGCCATGAATCCGGCGATGGACAACAGGAAGACCATGGTGAAGGCTGTGGCGTAATCGCTCACTCGTCGCCCCGCCTCCGATCCAGCCCGGCCGCCCCTGCGCAGGCCAACATAAAGACGCCCAAGCCGATAGCGACCAGCAGGCCTCCCCGGACATCCGGCGACTGCCCCACGAGCGGAGGCGAGATCAACTCGGCGATCTTATCCTGAATTTGGGCGAGAACGCACTGTTCGGCGGACAAGGGCCGCCCCGGGGAAGCGGCGGGCGCGGCGGGTGTAGCCACGGAGAAGGCCACGAACTGGTTGTCGATGACGTGCAGGACATCCAGCCTGCACTGGCGGACCAGGGTTTCCATTTCCCTGGCGCTCAGTTGCCTGGCGGCCTCTTCCGAAACCCCGCCGCCCTCGGTTATCTTCTGGCGGAAACGACGTGTCGTGGCGTCGTACATGGCGAGGGCGACGGTCTCATCCTGGACCATCTGCCCATACAGTTGCCGAAGCGTCTGTGCGCGGTAAACACGAACGCACGACCGGTATTCCTCAGCCCAGAGGGTTAGCGCCGTGAGGACGGCTTGCGTCGATTCATGGCGGGCCTGGATACTCACGGGACCGACCGTGCTCGACACCCGGGACACCCTGAAAATGGCCTCGCTGGAGGGAAAACGTTTGGTGATCAGACCGGCCTCCTTCAGCCGGGCGGTGACGCGGGCCGACAGCATGGGCGACCGGGCCAGGTGCAGGTGTTGAAGAGGACCCGGTGGACGGGTCGCGTCGAAGACCATGGCGTAGAGAGTATCGTTCAGAACCATATTCGCCTCGACCGGACGCGGGTGTGACCACAGGCAGAACGCGGTCGTCCCGGTCGCCAGCAGGGTGATCGCCAGAATGCCTTTGAGATGGCGCATGAGGGAAGCGACGGGTTTCCACAGTGTTTCAATCATGGGTCTATTCCTTTCCGGCTACGAGATACAGTTCCTCGCCGCATTGCGGGGCGACCATCAGGCGAAGCCACTCCACGGTCTCCATGCCCTCCATCCAGAGTCTGGACGAGAGGCTGATGGGGACCTGAAAATCCATTCTGCCCTCGCGGGCGATACGGCGACTACCCAGGAAAACGGCCCTCGCCCGCGGCGTGGTCCGGCAACGTTCAATCCGGAAGCCGGCTCGCTCACAGAGTCCTCTCAGCGACGAGGACGTGAACAGGTGCAGATGACGCGGGGGATCAAGCGGTAACCAATGTGAACCGTAGAGCTCATGGCCCCAACTGGCGGAATTGGGGGTCAGGAGGACCAGGCGGGCGCCCGCCTTCATAATCCGATGACACTCGCGAATCAGGGCGGAAGGGTCGACCACATGTTCAATGACATGCGACATGACGACCGCATCAAACGTCCGTTCCGGATAGCCTTGGCTGAAAAGATCGCCCGAATGCACCGGCCGGTTTTGTTGCCGGGCATTTTCAACGGCCTTCTGATCCACGTCCAGTCCCTCCGCCTGCCACCCCAGGTGCTCAAGCCATTCCAATTTCGAGCCGTCGCCGCAACCGATCTCGAGGAGGCGTCCACCCGGTATCGGCGTGAGCCCGAAGACGGTGGCGTCGACGTCCCACCGGTGGCCCGGGACCAGGCACAAGAGTGGCGCCAGAAGACGGTCTGAAATCGCGGTGCGGGCCGGCGAATAACGGGTGTTGAGATACGAAGACAAAATTCTGCGATTGGCACGGCGCAGCCAGGATTGGCCGGGCGGGGCGGCGGTTGTATGGGTCATATAGCGCTCATATGCCTCATGCAGGTCCTCGGCAACGGGCATGGGATTCAGCCAAAGCAGGCCGCATTGGGGGGCGGGACATCGCGATATACTCCACTCGCCCGGGGCCGAGTACAGGATATCCCGGAGTCCGGAGTAAAGAGGCACGCCGGGTTGATTACAGAGCGGACAGTTGGCAACTGGAAGACACCGGATCATGACGGCCCCCTCGTTGAAACAGGCGGATTCTCCGCCCTAATCTCCCTCGGGTGTGATAGCAACTCACGGAAGAGCCTCCACCCGTCGATCAGATCCCGGCGCGTCACCAGGAGCAGATGTCCCGCGCCGGTACCCGTATCGTGGCGGAAGGAGACCAGCAGGAACAGCATCACTCCGACGCGAGAGATCGATACGGCCAGCGCCGCGCCGAGGCCGCCGAGGGGCCCGATCAACGCCGACCCCAATCCAACCGCCAGCAGGACGCCAAGCCAGGCGCTCGCGATCGGGGGAACCATCCGGTTGACGCCATGGTAGAAGCAGGTGACCAGCGACGTTGTGGAAGAAGCCCAGGCGCTGATGGTCAGCATCCACACGATCGGCACGGCGCCCGCAAAGGATGGGCCGAAGACCATCGGAATCAGGAAGGTTGCCGCCACGGCCATGGCCCCGACGAGAACGATGCCGGCGAAACTGGCCAGGCGCGTGGCCTGCGCCATGCGCCTGGCCGCTTCGTCCCGCGGCAGGCGGGAGATGACCGGCAACAGAAGCCCGGCCCAGGTGACCGGCAGGGCGGTGGCGAGGTCTGTGCAGATCAGGGCGATGGAGTAAATGCCTAGGGTGGCCGGGGACGCCAGCAGGGTCAGCAGAATCATCACAGCGTTGCTGAAAAGCAGGTTGCCAAGATGCGTTCCGTGGGCTTTCAGTGAAAACGCCACCAGCGGTCGCCAGATCACGGGTTCCGGTGTCAACGCGGCGGTCTGGCGCACACTGTGGAAGACGAAGAAGAGGGCGACACCGCTTTGAATGGCGGCGACCATGAACAAGGTGTGTCCAACGCTCGCCAGGTGGCCCAGCGATAAGGCCACCATGGCGCCGGCAAACAGTACCGAGCCGGCGGTGGTGACCCGGTTGATAAACGCCAACCGGCCCACTCCCGTGTAGAGGGAGCCAAACAGGTTGACGACCAGATTCGTCAACAGAAGTGAGGACGCACACCAAAGCAGTTCCGGATCATGCAGAATGGAACTCCGGAAAATGGCCACAACCTGCAGGCCGCCGGCGCCGGCGAGGGTAGCCGCCAGAATGAACCACGACAAACCTCGCGCCAGAGGACGGAACCGCCCCGGGACTTTGCCCGTTTCCGCAATGACCCCCGTGCAGAAGCCGCCGATCAGCAGACTGCTCAACAGGGAAGGCCAGAACATGGTGGCCGTCACCATGCCCTTTCCCGTGGCGCCGAGCAACCGGGCCAGAAACACATTCGAGACCAGGGACGCTCCTAACGAGACCAGCCGTAGCACGTAGATTTCTCCGGTGATGAAGGCGACCCGGTGGCGGGTGAGCGCTGGGGGTGGAGATGTACTCATCGTGATAATTGGGTGCGCCGACAATCTTGTCACTAAAGGCGATTGGATACCAAGATTTCCCCCACGGCGCAAGCCGTTCCCCTGAGAGGGTGCGCGACATCGAAGGAGGCTCCCCAGCACTCACAGGCGTGGATGGAGATGATCAGGGGATTGGGCTCCGCCCGTGCGATGGATGAGAAGACGCAGGCCATCGCCTATCTCTCGGCTCTTGCGGCCCTGAGGCCGGAGATTGGGATCCCTTTTCCCGTCGCGCATGCCAGGACCCTGGGTTAGGACACTGCCCGTTTCGCAGTGGCTCCTCTCTCCCGCAACGCGGGTGGTGACACGAGTGCGACGATGGAAGCGGAGTAGGCTGGGTTGGCAATGTTCCACGCGTAAAGCGTGTCGAGGGGGCTGCCATCGAGTTCGAAGGTGGTTTCGTGAACGGCTGTTGTCCGGCAGGCGAGTCGCCGGGGATCGACGGCGAGTCCGGTTCCCATGGCCTTCAGGCAGGCTTCCTTGTTGGTCCAACTCCGAATCAGGAAGTCAGGCTTGCGGTCGGGGGACAACTCGCGCCATGCGGCCTGTTCCGAGGGTGCCAGAATCTCGGCGGCGACCAGCGTCCAATCGTGGTGCGCGGTGACTTCCTCGATGTCCACACCGAGGTGTACGCCTTGCGCGAGGCCGATGAGCGCCCAGGGACCGGAATGGCTGAGATTGAAATCCAGGCCGGAGCCCTGCCCCACGGAAAGCAGGACCGGTTTGCCGCCGGGTGATTCGCCGAACGCCAAAGCCTGAGGCGGCACGCGGACTTCGGTGGCCAGTAAACGCCGCAGAGCGGCATGGGCCGCCGCGTAACGTGCGGCCAACAGGGGTGTTGTGAACCGGGCCGCCCGCAAAGCCTCGGCTTCGGAAAGCACGGTCGCGGCATGATGGCAGAGGGGGTCGGTATCCACATTGACCCTCCAGACCTTGAGACTCATCGAGGCCCCAGGCAGGGGAGAGGTCCATTCCTGCCAGGGAGGCGGGATGCCGCAGGAGGCGTCGGCCTCTGTCATGCGGGCTCCTCAAGAATCTGATTCAGGAGGGTGCCGGTGCGGTCGATGCCCGACCGGATGTAGTTGTCATGGGTGCCGGGCACGGTGTGCACGAGCAAACGCGGACCGACCAGGGCGCGCCACTCCTGGGTGGCGCTGGTGGCGGCCACTTCCTCGCAGATCAGCAGATCGACACGTCCATGATACGATTTCGGGCGATAGCGGTGCAGGGTGTTGGCATAGCGAATCCAGGCGGACAAGAGGCCGGGATCGGCCTGGGCATGGCTATAGGGCAGCCAGCGCAGGGCCTGGCGGTAGAATCGGTAACGCCGGGGACCGATGGCGGGGAGGGAATCATAAAACCCGGTGGGCCCTGGAGCCGGAATGCTCTCGTGACGATGCCCAAAGAGACGGATCAGCGCGTGTCGTGCCACCCGACGGAGCGACAGCCGTGCAGACCCCTTCCCGCGGGCCAGACCAGAAGGGATACGAGCCGCCGGTTGCTCTTCCTGCAATCGTCTCGCCAGCTCACGGGCGAAAGCGCCACCAAACAGGGAGAGCAGCACGCCGAAGCGGATATGGGAGCAAGCGCCGCGGATGAGCGAGCGACCATAGGACCGGGGCGATGGATACGGCGTGTCGAGCAGGATCAACCGGCGCACCGTCTCGCCCGAGGCCGCGAGCTGGCGGGCCATCTCGTAGGCGATCACCCCTCCGATGCAGCCGCCCGCCAACGAGTAGGGGCCGGACGGTTGTACCTCGCGTAACTCGCGCACGTAGTCGGTTGCCATGGCCTCCACCGAAGCGTGCGGCGTTTCGCCACCGCCGTCCATGCCGGCTTCCTTGAAACTGTAGAAGGGCCGGTCGGGCGCCAGATACCTCGCCAGCCGGGCATAGACGAGGATCGCTCCTTCCGCGCCATCGCCGCCCACGGCGAAAAACAAGGGTTCGCGCGCGCCTTCCTTAATGGGCACCAGGTGGGACCAGCGGGGCGTGTCAAAGGACGTCGCCGCGCCGCCACTTTCCAGATGCGTCATGGCCGAGGCCAGGCCGGCTACCGTCGGATGGTCGAACAGGGCCCGGGCGGAAAGTCGTATTCCGGTGAGCTGGTGAATCCGGGCGATCAGGCGCATGGCCATCAGGGAATGCCCGCCGTACTCGAAGAAGTCATCATGGATGCCGATATCATCACGACGGAGAAGGTCGCGGAAGAGTTCCGCCAGTACGAGTTCCCTGGTGTTGCGCGGTGCTTCCAGGGCGGTCGCAGGGGCAGGCGCCGTGATCCCGCCGCAGGCCCGTAGTGCGGCGCGGTCGAGCTTGCCGTTCGGCGTAAGAGGCAGCGCGTCGACCAGAACCACCTGCGGCACCATATAGGCCGGCAACGCGCGACGGAGGTCGGCCCGCACCGTGGCCGGTGTTATCTTCGCCGCGTCCTTCGCCATACAGTAGGCCACGAGGCGCCGCTCGCCGTGCCCGTCATCTTCGGCCACTGCCGCCGCCTGCCGTATTCCGCCGGTCTGCATGAGGGCGTGTTCGATCTCCCCCAGCTCGATACGATATCCGCGGATCTTCACCTGGCCATCACGCCGGCCGATGAACTCAATGGACCCGTCGGCCATGAATCGCGCGACATCACCGGTCCGGTAGAGGCGCTCGGAGGCATCCGGGCTGAATGGATGAGCCACGAATCGTTCGGCGGTCAGGTCGGGGCGATTGAGATAACCCCGGGCCAGGCCGGGTCCGCCCAGATACAGCTCGCCCCCGACTCCGATCGGAACCGGTTGCCGGTGGGCATCGAGAATGAAGGCGTGAGTGTTCGCAATCGGCCGGCCGATGGGAACGGGAGTTGTGTCGGAAGCCACGGCTTCCACTCGATGCCACGTGGCGAACGTGGTCGTTTCGGTCGGGCCGTAAACGTGGAGTAATCGCCGGGGCGGTCCCTGGAGAAGAATCACCCGCACCCAGTGAGGGTCGACCGCCTCACCCCCGAACAGCACAGTGGTGAGAGGGCTGAAGGCGGTCGGCACCTGCCGGGCCACCAGGTTGAATAACGCCGTGGTCAGGAAGAGCGTTGTGATGCCCCGCGCCTTCAGCCGGCCGGCCAGCTGTTCCGGAGAAACGATGACGGCCTCGGGAAGGATAACCAGCGTTGCCCCGTGCAGCAGTGCCCCCCAAATCTCGAATGTCGCGGCGTCGAAGGAGAAACTGGCGGCCTGGGCCACCACGTCGGTCGGCCCCAGTGAAATGTAGTCGGTGTTCAGGACCAGGCGGCTGACGGCCCGGTGCGGGATCGCCACGCCTTTGGGATGACCTGTGGAACCGGAGGTGTAGATCACATAGGCGAGCGACTCGCCGGTGACTAGAGCCGACAGCGAAACCGGTGTGGAGCCCGCACTGAAGGCCTCGTCGGTATCGAGACGAAGCACTGTGGCCGCCGCCGGCGACGGCAGACGGGTCACCAGCCTTTGCTGCGTCAGCAGGACCGGTGCCCGGGTGTCCTCCAACATGAAGGCCAGTCGCTCCTTCGGATAGGAGGGATCAAGCGGCACATAGACGCCGCCGGCTTTGAGGATTCCCAGAACGCCGATCACCATCTGCGGCGATCGCTCCACACAAATCGCGACCATGGACTCGGGCCCCACCCCGAGGTCCTGCAATCGGGCGGCGAGTTCATCGGCCTTTCTGTTCAACGCCTGATAGGTCAGCCGTTTACCCTCACACTCCACCGCCACCGCCCCGGGGGTTCGTTTGACCTGGTCCTCGAACAGGTGGTGGACACAGGAGGCTGGATAGGGTCGGTCGGTCGTATTCCAGTCGACGAGCAACTGTTGCCGTTCGGCAGGCGCGAGCAGTGGCAGGTCCTCGACCGGTTGATCGGGGATCGCCACAAGGCCTTCCAGCAATTGCCGGAAATGGCCTGCCGCCCGTTGCAGGGTGGCTTCGGTGAAGAGGGCGCGGTTGTATTCGAAACGGCAGTGTCCCTCAGTTCGGCTCACGTCCACGAACAGGGTCAGGTCATAGGCTGTTCCCTCGGCCGGAAGTATTCGGTAGTCCTGCTGGAGACCGGGCAGGGCGAGCCCTTCGGTCTCCTCGTGGAGCAACCGGATGCTGGCCTGAAACACGGGCGGATAGGCGGCGTGGCGCTGGGGCACGAGGCGCTCGACGAGTTTCTGAAACGGTAAGGCGTGGTGGGTGATCGCCGCTTTGAGGGTGGTTTGGACCTGATGCAGAAACTGCCGGAAGCCCGGGTTGCCGGCGGTCGTCGCGCGTATGGGAAGCATGTTGACGAGACAGCCGATGAGCGGCAGGGTGTCCCGGTCTTCGCGATCCACGTGCGAGACTCCGACAATCACGTCCTCCTGACCGCTCAAACGCATCAGCAGGATCTGAAAGGCCGAGAGGAAGGTCACGAACAGGCTGACGTCCTCGGCGGAACGCAAGGCGCGCAAGCCCTGCAGCAGGTCCGCGGGGAGGGGAATCGAGACATTCCCCGAGTCGAAGGTCTGCTGCGGAGGCCGGCGGGCGTCGGTGGGCAATTCCAGCAGGGCCGGGGCGCCCTCCAGCGCCCCCCGCCAGTAATTCCAGAGCTCTTCCGTTCTTTCCGGCGTCAGCCGCGCTCGCTGGCGTTGTGCGGCGTCCGCATACTGGAGAGTGAGGGGCGGCAGGGCGGGGTCGTCTCCGGTCGAAAAAGCCCGGTAGCAGACGGCCAGTTCACGGCGGAACGTGGTTACTGTCGACGCATCGATCACCGTGTGGTGGAAGTTCAGCAGCAGCAGATGGTCTTCGCTTTGCAGGCGGAACAGCAGGAACCGGAGCAGAGGACCCTGGGCCAGATCGAAAGGACGACGGATCTCGGTCAGGCTGCGCGCTTCCGCCTCGGCCAGAGCGGTTTCTGCCGGAAGATGGCAGAGGTCAACCCGTGGCAGGGGGGCGGACAAGGTTGACAGCACGGCGGCCCGGTATTGCCCGTCCCTCTCGTAAAAGACGGTTCGCAAGGCCTCATGACGGTTCACGATATGCTGCAGGGATTGAGCCATCGCCTCAACATGGAGTGGTCCGTACAGACGCACCGTTCTCGCCACACTATGAGTCGACCCGATGCCCTCGTGATTGGCTAGGAAGCAAAAGCCTTCCTGCACCGCGCTGGGAATGACTTCCCTGCGATCCGGCGGCATCCGGTCAGGGGGGATGAGTGGTGAAACAAGAGAGGGCATGGGTCAGCAGTTATGGCTCAAAGCAATTGTGCATGTTTCAGATGGTGGACGGCCGATTCCTTGCCGCCGTGGAATGGCCGGCTCTACCGTCAGTTACCTTTCTTACCCTATTTCGTCGCAAAAGGCGATGCGTTTGCACGGGAGGGTACAAACCGGGTTGGAATGGCTTGCAACCCATTGACGAAGAGACACGCAAAAACGTGTATGTTCCCGTGAAAGTCGCTAAGTTCATAGCCGTTTTGGAGGAATTCAAATGACACCCTGGATTCAGCGATCGTTGCGGGCGCGGCCTTTTGCCTACTCGGAGGTCTATACCCATCCCTATCTCCCCCACGCGGCGTTTTCGGCGCCCCACGGCGGAGCCCGGGCCGGGCTTGATCCCGCCATTGCCACGGTCTGCAAGAACGAGTCGAACTGCACGGTCTTTCTCAGCGATGGCTCCTGGTTCACCACTTGGTCGCAGGGCACCTGCGAGCACGCCCTGGACGAGAGGATCGTTTTTGCGGTCAGCTCCGACCGGGGGCAGACCTGGTCCGCGCCGCGTCCCATCGTCCAGTCCACGGAGGAGGAGCGTATGGCCTATGGCGCGCCGTTCGTGGTCCCGGGAAGCGGGCGGATCTATCTCTTTTTCGTGGCGGGCAACCACAAGGGCGGCGTCTTTGCCACGGCCGAGTACGATGCCGCCCGGCTCTTCTTCGTCTACTCGGATGACCGCGGGGGACACTGGTCGGAGCGCCGGCAGGTGTCGTTGCCGGACCGGGATGTGTCCATGGTGTCCGGCCGGTTTCATGGCTGGATCAATCATTCCCCCCAGTTGATGCCTACCGGCGAGGTGATTCTGCCCTTGAGCATGGCTGCGATGACCCAGTCCAAGTGGCGCCGGGCGTGGCAGATTCTCAGCGCCGAGGTGAGTGTGCTGCGGTGTGACAACCTGCTGACGGAGCAGGATCCCGGCAAACTGAGCTTCACCCTGCTGCCGGCCGGACCGCGCGGCATTCGCGCGGACGTGCGCGCCAACTGGGACAACCCGGCGCTCCGGCGCCTGCTGGAGTTCTTCAACGGCGTGCCCTATGAGACCGCGTCCAATTTTCAGGAGATGACGGTGGTGCCGCTGGCCGATGGCCGCTGGTTCGGCGTCGGGCGCACGTTTCTCGGGTCGCCCGGTTTCACCGTCAGCAGCGACCGCGGTCTGAGTTGGACACCGGTCGAACCGCTGCGCTACCGGCCCGGGGGCGAGCCGATCCGGCATCCCATGACCATGTGCCCGATCGCGAAGACGAGCGACGGCCGCCTCGTCCTGCTGTTCACCAACAACGACGGCTCGGAACGCGGCGCGCGCCATGTCTGGGACGGCGACGGGCGCACCCGCAACCCGCAATGGATCACGGTAGGGCGCGAAATCCCCGGTGAGACCGCTAATGCCGGGTTATGCTTCGGGGCCCCCATGATCCTGACGGATGTCGACGACAGCGGCGAAGTGAATCTCAAGACCGGCATCAGCATGCCGCAGTTCTTCGAGTACGAGGGGGAGTTCTTCGTCTGCTACAACATCAACAAGGAGCACCTCCTGCTGGATCGGATTCCAGCCGAGGTGCTGGCCCGATTGACGCCAGCGTAGGGAGGAGCCGCGGGAATCGATGTGGTGCAAGTGAAGGGGTGCAGTACGGCTGGCGCTACGTCGCCGGCCGGGGCGGGCGACGTAGCGCCCGCCCTACTGGCGATCGCCTCGGTCCGTTCTATCTGGACTCCTGCCGCGAGGTGCGGACGAGAAACTCGACGATGTACAACGCGCCTGAGAAGGAGTAATAATGCGCGTCCTTCAGGGCCTTGTTGTGGCCTGAAACGGGATTCGTTTTCACAGGCCTCAGCCTTCGGGAGTAGAAACATGAGCACACGGAAACCAACAGGAGTTCGATTTGTAGCAACCACATGGCTGGCTGTGTCTGCCGCCTTTGGATTGGGTACCGGCTGTGGCCGGTCGGAAACGCCGAAGCCGCAAAGCGCGACGCGTTCCGCCCCCGCGGCGCCGGCCCCTGCGCCCAAGGCGCCTGCTCCCGTGGTGGCCGCTCCTGCCGCGCCCGCACCCGTCGCCGCGACGACGAACGTGGCCGCGCCGGTGGCGGCGGTCGCGACCTCGTCCGAGGTTCGGGAAAAGATCGAAGAGATTCTTGAACTGGAGCAGCGGGCGGAGTTCGGGAAAGCCTTTGCCTTGTGTTCGGCTCTTCAGGGACGGGCCCTGGAGGGAGCGGAGCTGGAGGAGGTTCGTGCCCTTATGTTCCGGTTGCGCGAAGAGCGCAAAGCCGTCACCGATCTTTCGGTGGCGATCGACTCGCTCGGGGACCATCGTGAGGTTTCGGAGCAGCAACTGCTCAAGAACGAAGCCGTGGGACTGCTGTTGCTGCGTCGGGCCGTGCGCGAGCGGGATGGGGCGGTGCTGGCCGCTGCCGCGTCCATCCTGGCTTCCAGGAATGACCTGAAGACCGCTGATGTGATCGTGCGCCGGCTCAAGACCTGCAAAGATGAGGCGGTCTTTGGCCCCCTGCTCGGCAGTCTCGATGTCATCAAGGACGGCATTGACCCGGCCTTGACTGCGGACTTCGTGGCCGCGGTGGCAGGTGCCGATGCCATCAAGAGCCATGTGCCCATTCTCTCCATCCTGGCGGTCTTGTCGGCCCGGGAGACCGCCACCAACGTCGTGGCCGCCGTCTATCGCCAGGCCCAACAGGGGACCACGTTCAAGAACCGCTACGCCGCGACTTTCCTCGGAATGGTGCGGGTGCTGCAGTACAAGAATGATGCGAAGGCGTTCGGCGAAGCGGTGGGTGACCCTGAAGCGGCGGCAAGCCTGTCAAAGTACATGCTCGATCTGGCGGCACACCGCGACCCCAAGGAGACCAACTTTTTCATGCGGCTTGCCAAGATCTATCCTGAGCTGGTCCGTACCTACGAAAACACGGTTCCGATTGGCGGCTGGTCCAGTCCGACCGGTATCGACGGATTCACCCAGACGCCGGAAGGACACCTTGTGGGAACCATCACGGGCCCCGATCCCTATTTCATGTCACAGGACAATCTCAACCTCGACCTCAGCCGGTACAAGACGATCAAGCTGAGCTTCCAGAATCGGACAGGGTCCAAAGCCGGCCGGTTTCTCTTCGTCACGAACGAAGACCAGGGTTTCGGCGAGGACAAGACGGCGGCCTACGCCTCCAAGCCAAACGATCCCGGTTTCACGGAATACGTGATCGATATGTCCAGCCACCCCAAGTGGAAGGGTGTTCTCAAGCAACTGCGCTTCGATATCGTCGACGATGGGGCGAAGGGGCAGTTCGATGTGGCGAGCGTGATGCTCTCGGATGCCGCTGCGCCGCGGAAGTAGGTTCTTTGGCGCGGCCTGTCGGGACGGACGCCTTTCTTCGTGCCAATCAAGGACAAGGCGGCTTCGACGAATCAGATGGACGTTTCTTCTTGTTAACGTCCTTAACGTTGACCATATTAACGCCCGAAACGTTGACGTGAATATCCGTGCGGAATATGGAGGCGCCGAATGAATGTGTTTGAGGTTAACCAGTCGTTGGCACGTGGGGACTACGGCAACCCGGGTGTGCTTCCAAAACTGGACGAACTGGCAGGGCGGGAGACACGAACTTGATTTTGTTTTGGGTCCGGGTGACTTCATGGAAGTCAAACGAGGCCGGACCGGCCCCTTGGACTTCGCCTGGTTTCCCAAGTCTTTCCCTGAAGGACGGCTCACCGTCGTCAGCGCTAGCCGTTTTGAGACGGATCGCATCGTGGGCATGACGCTGGAGGATTTTCTGCTCGGGGGGCAGCCTTGATTCGGACGTCACCCGCATCAAGGGTTTCGGAGGCAACGACTCTGCCTACTGCACCCGGATCCGGTAGAAAGAAGGGCTGGCGGCATTGGTGTCGGTAAACGTGGTGTAGTCGACCTGGCCCAGGATGTTTGAGGTCAGATTCCTGAACGGCGGCAGTTCCAGCAGGTTCGTGCTGCCCTCAACGGTGTAGAATCTCCCGGTGACGCTATCCCAGCGGACCACCATTCCTGTCGCGGTGGCGGACGGGTTGACGTAGGCCACCCGTAGACAGGACGACCGGTTGGTCGGATCCGTTCCCGCCCGGTACTCCCTCCAGTTGTTCGCCCCGTCGAGGTCACTGTCCAGCGTGTCGGCGGCCCCATCGGTCGACAGGCCGTATCGGCGCAACCAGGACTCATGAATGCCGGAGGGCGTGAAGGGATACTCGTATGCGCCCATATCCACACAGGTCCCGACGAGGCGCGGGTTGCTGTCGAGGTCAATGGCGCCGGCCGCGGAGGCCGGAGTGAGTCCGCGGTCGATGCAGGGTGACCCCGCGGCAAGGCGCAGGTCGCTCCAGCCGTTGGTGTTTACGAAGGCTGGCGCGTTCGTGATATTGCCGGTGCCGCCCGGAGCAGGTGTTGTGGCGCAGTAATTCAGGGTACTCATCAAGCTGTTCGGTCCCGCTGACGCCGTGTTGTAATAGACAATGCAGTTGGTCAGCTTGCTCTGGTAGGCTCCGCCGCCATTCGTCGCGGTATTGCCGCTGAACGTGCAATGATTCATCACGCCCTTGTACATCCCGCCACCATAGTTGGCGGAATTGCCGATGAACGCGCAGTTGTAGAAGAGGCCCTCGGATCCGCCGCCACCCGAGTACAAGGATGAATTGCCGGTCACCACGCAGTTGCTCACGATGCCGCCCAGGGCCAGCACCCCGGCGCCGTTCGCATCGTACGCCGCGATGCCGCTGGCCGTGCAGCCGTTCGTCAGGGTGAAACCCGCTAGAACGCCGCGGGAGATGAAAACACAGCGCATCGACCCGGTCGGCCCCTGTCCCTGAATCAGCGTCACCAAGGGTCCGTTCACGCTTGTGACCAGGGTGTTGTTGGTGATGACCACACGGTTCATCAGCGTATACCCCGGTGTCACCCTTGCCCCAATGGCATACACACCGTTCGTCACGAACACGGTATTGCTGCTGCCGGCCGCGTCGACGGCCGACTGGATGTCCCAAAAGGCCGTAACCCAGTTCGTTCCGGGGCCGTTGGTTGGACTATTCATCCAGACGTAGTAGCGGACGCCCAAGGGATCCCTGCCAAAACTCGCGGTAATGGTTGCATGGGACCGCGTCACCGGAACGATCAGGGTGGCACCCATGATGGCGCACCCATTGGTGTCTCCGCTCCAGCCGGTACACACGTAGCCGGGTGCCGGTGTGGCCTGGACCGTCAGGTCCGAGTTCGCCGCGTACCAGCCGCTGGTCTGATTGACCGTCCCGCTCCCGTTCCCCTGAAGGTCCAGCCAGTAGTTCGTGGTCCACTGCCACGTCAGTGCGGCGTTGTTCGTCAGCCCCATGATGAACCGGTTGGTTGTCCCATTGGACGGGGCATTCCCCGTCAAGCTCCACCCCTGGCACACATACTGGGTCAGGCCGCGGGTGTCGGGCGTGGTCACGGAGTTCCTCAGGGCAGATCCGTAGGCGTTGGTCCAGGTGCCGGGCGGCGGGGTCGCCGTTCCCCAGGCCGAACTCACGGTCAGCGTGAGGTCGATGAACTCAGCGGTGATTGCGGACCGCCCCCGGTTCATGGGAATCGTGATTGTCGCCCCGTTGGTCATACACCCCTCGGTGTCCCCTCTCCAGCCCGTGAAAGCCCAGGCGGGAGTGGCCAGGACGATCACGTTGGTCCCCGATCCATACCAGCCGGTGGCCTGACTCAGTGCCCCGCTGCTGCCCCCCCGGAGGACCAGCCAGTAGTTTGTGATCCACTGCCACGTGAGCGCCGCGTGGTTGGTCGCCGTCATGGTGAAGCGGTTGGTCGTGCCGTCGGGCGGGTCATTCCCTGCCAGGGTCCATCCCGTGCACACATACTGGGTGCTGCCACGGGTGTCCGGTGTGGTGACCGAGTTGGTCAATGAAGCCCCAAGGGTATTCGTATAGGCACCGGGCGGCGGGGTCGCCGTCCCCCAGTCGGAGTTTACCTGCAACGTCGGTTGGATGAACTCAGCGGTGATCGCGGATCGCGCCCGGGTCATCGGGATGGTGATGGTCGCGCCGTCGAAAGTGCACCCTTCGGTGTCGCCACTCCAATTCACCAGACCCCAGCCGGGGTTGGCGGTAACCATCACGTTTGACCCGGCGCCACACCAGCCGGAGACCTGATCCAGTGTTCCGGTGCCGCTCGTCTGCTGCAACTCCAGCCAGTAGTTAGTCACCCACTGCCATGTGAGTGCCGCGTGGTTTGTCACCACCATCGTGAAACCGTTCGTTGTTCCACTCAACGGATCATTTCCCGCCAGACTCCAGCCCGTGCACACATACTGGGTTTCGCCGCGGGTGTCGGGCGAGGTCACCGTATTCTCCAGGGTACTGGCGGCCAGGTTTGTGTACGTGCCCGGCTGTGGCGTGGCCGTGCCCCAGGCTGACTCGACCTGCAACGTGAACGGAATCCGGTCAAACCACGCACTGAGCGTATGGTTGCTCGTCACATTGAGAAACGTGTAAGCGTTGGTGGGGCCGATGCTTAGCCCGTCCACGTTCACGTCCACGATGGCCGTGGCAAGTCGGGGATTGAAGCCGATATCAAGAGTCTGGTTGCTCGAGACCAACACTCCCACTCTTCCACCCGGACTGATCGACCCGCCGGGCCCGGCCAAGGTGTCGATGGGGGCATAGGGCGACTCGTAGGCGCCCAGGTCCACGACCGCGGCGAGCAGGCGTTGGTTCCCGTCCAGGTCGGTGATCCCCGCGGCCGCGGCATTCTTTCCGGCGTTGATGCAGGGGGAGTCGCCGCGCAGGCGGTAGTCGTTGGCGTCACTGTTGACGAAACTCGGGGCCCTCATGATGTTGCCTTCGCCGGCAATGGACTGGGAGGTGCAACAGTAGTAGAGCTTTCGGAACAGGATCTCCTCAGTGATCTCACAGTCGGCCGGCGTGTTGCCGTAGATGATCGAGTTCTGAACCGCCATCGCGTCGTCGGTGTAGTAAGCCTTAAGTCCGCCTCCGCCCACGACCTCAGCTGTATTGCCCACAATGGTGCAGTTCTTGACCGTGCCGCCTTGATAGAGGCAGACCCCGCCGCCGCCAATATCGTTGTTGTAGATCGAGCCGTGACAGGCATTGGAGACAATCAGGCAGTTCTGAAGGAGGCCCCCCGACATGTTCACCCCCCCGCCGCGGAGGTAGTCCCAGTTGTTACGGATGATGCAGTTCTGGACCGTGCCGGCCGAAATCAAGACGCCCCCGCCACAACTGTACGGGCCGGCGTCGGGGTTGTGCCCCCTTGTGATCGTAAAGCCGTCGAGCACGGATTTCGCGTCGGCCACGGTGAAACAGCGGACCGCGTTTCCGCCGTCCACGATCGTCGTGGCTGGTCCGCTGACACTGCGCATGCTGACCCCGTTGCCAATGGTCACCGTCTCGGTCAAGGCGTAGACGCCGCTGCTGACCAGCACGAGCCGGCCCTTCCCGGCGGCCACGGCGGCGGCCGCCAGATTGGTGGCCGCCGTCGACCAGAAAGCGAAGGGATAGACATGGCTGCCGTTCGTCGACACATAGACCGTATCGTAGTCGACATTCACGAGGCCGCGGCGCTTGACCTTCTCGGTGACCTGGGCGGGTGGGGTGACCGTCAGAGCGATCGTGTAGGAGCCCCAGTTCGTATAGGTATTGGTGACCTCAGCCAGGCCGTACCCCTCGACATCGTTCGTGCCATCGGCGTCGAAATCCCACGTAAACCAGGTATTCGAGGCCTCCGCCACCTCGACGAGTGACGTGAAGGCCACCGTCAGAGGCGGCAACCCGCGCAACGGTCCGGCAATGAACCCGGGCCGGCATTCGTAGGCGCCGATGTCGGCGCCGGCATCGGCGAGGCGCGGTCTGCCGGCCAGATCGACGGCCCCCGTCATCCAGGCCAGGTTCGTTCCGGCATCAATGCACGGGGAGTCGGGGCTCAAACGGTAGTTGTTCGCGGACACGTTGGCAAACAACGGGTTGTTGGTGATGTTCCCGGAGCCGCCCGGCAGCGGAGTGGTGCAGCAGTAGTTGTACGTGCCGCCGTTATAGCTGAAATAGTTCGGGCCGCTGGGTGAGGTGTTGTTGAACATGATGGTATTCACGATGGTGCCGGCCCCGATGCAGCAAACCCCGCCTCCGCGGTCGGTCGCGGCATTGCTGGCGATCGTGGAACTCTCGACTGTGCCGCCATAGTAACAGTAGACGCCGCCACCGTCGCTGCTGCTACCGATCTTGTTTCCGGTAACCAGGCAGTTCCTTACCGTGCCGCCGCGATCGCAGTAGATGCCGCCGCCGTTGCGATCCCCGGAGGTGGTCTCATTGGCGGTGACGATGGAGTCGCGGAGCAGCGCCGTGCTGGCGAGATAGGCTCCCCCTCCGTAAGCGTTCACGGCCAGGTTGCTCATGATCACGCAGTTGGAGATTGTGCCGTTGGCCAGGTTCACCCCGGCACCGTAGGCTAAGTACCCGGTGATTTGTCCGCGCGTGATGGTAAATCCCTCCACGCTGGCGCCGCTGTTCTGCACCGACACGCAACGGGTGGTGTACTGGCCGTCGATCACCGTGAAGGCCGGCCCGTTGACGCTTCGGAGTGAGATGCTCCGGGTGGCGTCGATGGTCACGGGAGACGACACGCGATACACGCCGTCCGTCGCCAGCACCAAGCCACCGTTGGTGGTCGCATTGATGGCCGTCTGAATGTCCCATAAGGCCGTATCCCAGTTCGTTCCCGGTCCATCCACGGGACTATTCGTCCAGACGTAATAGATGGCGGCGGCCGGAACGGCGCCAAAGCTGGCGGTGATGGTGGCCCGCGCCCGGGTGACCGGAATGACAAGCGTCGGCCCTGCGATGATACAGTCGTTGGTATCCCCGCTCCACCCGGTGTGGTAGTAGCCCGGCGTGGGATTGGCGGTGACCGTCACATTTGATCCGGATCCATACCAACCGGTGGCCTTGCTCAGCGTTCCGCTGCCGTTCCCCTGCATCACCAGCCAGTAGTTCGTGCCCCAGCGCCACGTGAGCACCGCATCATTGGTCAAGGCCATGGTAAACCGGTTGGTCGGCCCGCTGGATGGGGCATGCCACAGCAGAGTCCACCCGGTACAGACGTACTGGGTGTCGCCGCGGGTGTCCGGCGTGGTCACGGAATTCGTCAAGAGAGACCCGAAGGCATTGGTCCAGGTGCCGGGCGGTGGGGTCGCTGTCCCCCAGGTCGAGTTCACCTGCAGCGTCAGATCGGAGAACGTGGCGGTGATGGCGGACCGGGCCCGGGTCATGGGAATCGTGATCGTTGCGCCGTTGGTGACGCAGCCTTCGGTATCCCCGATCCATCCCGTGAAGCAGCTGGCGGGACTGGCCGTGACGGTCACATCGGATCCGGCCGCATACCAACCTGTGGTTTGACTCACGGTTCCCGTGCGGGGCCCCTGCAGGATCAGCCAGAAATTGGTATTCCACTGCCAGGTCAGCGCCGCATTGTTGGTGACCGTCATGGTGAAGACGTTGGTCGTTCCGGTCGCTGGATCATGTCCTGCCAGAGCCCAGCCCGTGCACACATACTGGGTGCTGTCGCGGGTGTCCGGCGTAGTCACCCTGTTCGTCAGGATACTGCCGCCCACATTGGTGTAGGTGCCCGGCAGCGGGGTCGCCGTTCCCCATTCCGAGGCCACCTGAATCGTATAGAAATAGGACGCCCAGATCGTGTGATTACTGGTGACGTTGAAGAACGTATACGTGTTGGTGGGGCCGAGGCTCTGGCCGTCGACCTTCACCTCGCGGATGGCCGGAGGCAGCAGTGGATCCGTGCCCAGGGCGAAGGTCTGGTTATTGGAAACCACCACGGGCACCCTGTTGCTGGGACTGATCCGGCAGCCAAATCCCGGTTGGCTGTCGATGATGGCATACGGCGTCTCGTAGATGCCCATATCCACGAGGGAACCGATGATGCGCGGATTGCCGTCCTGATCGGTTCCGGCCGGCGCATAGCTGTTCCCTCCCGCATTGATACACGGTGAGTTACTGCTCAGGTGATAGTCGCCCGTGGCGCGGTTCACGAAGCCAGGGTCGTTCGTAATGTTCCCGGCGCCGCCAAAGGCCGGCGTCGTGCATGTGTAAGAAGCACTCCCGCTTTTGATATTCGGGGTGGTTGCTCCGCTTCCTGCCGTATTGAAGTAGACGATGGAGTTGAAGATCGAGCAGGAGTTTGCGCCTCCTCCCCACTGGGTGCACGAATTGCGAACGACTGTGCAGTTATACAGGACAAGATGGTAACAGGCACCTCCCCCTAGAAAGGCATAGTTGTCGGTGAACCTGCAGTTGTAGAAGCCACCGGCGTAGGGTTCCCCCGCTTCACCTGCGAAGGCACCACCGCCATACTTCGACGCCGAGCAGTTGCAGATCACGCAGTTTGAGACCACGGCGCCGACGGCGTAGGCGCCGCCCCCATACCCCGTCCACGAGGCGGTGCCATTGGTCAGGGTGAACCCGGAGAGGACCATCCCGCTTCCCAGATAGGCGCAGCGCACCCCGCCCGTGCCGTCAAGGGTGGTGACGAGAGGCCCGTTCACGCTCCGCACCGTGATCGCATTGGTCGCCACAATCCGGTTTAGCGACTGCGGGACGGGCATTGCCGTGGACCCGGTGGCGTAGACCCCGTTGGTGACGACCACGACGTCGCCGTTGTTACTGGCCGCATTGATAGCCGATTGGATGTCCCAGTAGGCCGTGTCCCAACTTGTGCCCGGCCCGTTGGCAGGGCTGTTGGTCCAGACGAAGTAGGTCTCGGCCTGCAGGTGAAAAAGAGGGAAGAGGACCATCGCCGCAGCCAACACGCTGCGGCGGGCAAAAGATGACAGGTTCATGGGACCTTTCTGAGCAACCGCTCAACTGAAAGCATAACGTACGGAGTCTGTACGGGGAGAATGGCAAGCACAAGTTAGAAAATGCGACCGGTCCATCTAAACAGAGTCGCCACCGTCACGGGGGACTGACCGCCCACCGTCCCAGCTCAGTGTCGAGGTCATCAGAGGTCGGGCGGAGGGTCATTCGGCAGTGGAGGGGTCACGCTACAGGTCAGGCGCGCTGTCAAGCACCGCCTGAACCTGCTGGTTGGCCGTTCAGGCCTTTTCGGGTGTCCATCGAATGACCCCCATGTGGTATCGATCATGGATCTGTGGCACGCAACTGCTATAGAAGGCCGTAACAACGGTGCCGTCACTCAACTCCACACTGGCGGGGTATCCCCCGTCACTGGCTGGCCACTTCATGTCGGCGTTGTGGTTGCTTTCGTGGAGGACGAGTGGCAACGACCAGGTCCGGCCCCCATCCTCACTGAACCGACAGCCGACCCCTTGGAAGAAAGGGGCACCGCGTCGTCCGTAGCTCAACAGGATGCGCCCGTCCACCAAGCTCAGCAGATGCGCCGGGTGCTCCATCTTTCCCGTCAGGGGCTGCTCGCGCTGCCAGGTGCGGCCATGGTCGGTTGACCGGAACAGTTCGAGATGTTGATCATCGAGAGTGCGGGCGCAGGCCAGCAGGTCTCCGTTTTCCACTACCAGGGGCGTGGTTTCGTTGATGTTATTCTCTTGGATGACGCCGCGGATGCTCCAGACGCGGCCGTCGTCAGCACTGCTGTAGAAATAGCAGTTGTGTACATCCGGGGGCTGGCAGCTGTAGAGGCAGACCCCCAGCGTGCCGTCTCGGAGTTGGACGACATCACCGAAGGGGATGATGCGGGCCGATTTGTTTTCCGGCGGCGGGAGCGATTCTGCATGAGTCCACGTGCGGCCGCCATCCGTAGATCGGCAGACCCAGGGCAGCAGCGGGCGGGCCTCCCCGCCGTGGCCGGCCGCGCCTTCGCCTTTGCGCGGCCGGTGAGTCCAGCCTGAGGCGATGACGATAAGGTCCCCGTTTGCGGCCAGACCGGCAGCGACGTTCATGCGATTGGTCCCTGGTTCATGCGGGGCGGGCGTACCACGCAGATGCCAGAGCCGGCCACCGTCTTCGCTGGCCCAGCACTCGACGTCCCCTTCCCATAGGCCGTGACAAGGCTGGTTGAAAATGGTGGCGATGATCGCACCGTCAGGTGTTTTTGTCAGATTCGGCCATGCGCAAACATTATCGACCCCGATGTATCTCTCCGTTGTCATGCAGTTCCCTCTATTCCGGCCCAACGATGCCCTTGAGCCGCGGCGAGCGTGCGAGCCGTCGCGGTCAAAGAGTTGGTTGGCGGTCTTGCTCAGATCCGGTCATGCTCATCAGCTTCAACATCCGGAACGGATGAAAGGATTCGTTGGAAATCCTTTTTGCTTCCGCGTTTAGCGCGAGCCATCAAGTAATCTTCGGTCATGAGCGCAGACACTTTTTCTGCAATGGCTGTCGCGATGAGTTGATTGATGGAGGCATGCTCCCGTTTCGCTAAGGTCCGGGCGGCATCATGCAGGGAATCTGGCAAACGCAGACTAAGTGTACTCATTGTTCTTCTCCCAATAGCTTTATTAATTGTCCAGGCATCAGGATTTTGATCCCGAACTGCCCCACACCCTTAAAATCTCGAATATTGTATGTGACAATAAAATCACATCGACCGGCCACCGCCAGTTCCAAAATCATATCGTCACCCGGATCGGGAAGGTGCGGCCGCCACAAATAATAAATCTTCCGTTTGTCAGAGATCGTACAGATGTAATCAATGAATTTGCCAATGTCTGCACGCGAAAACGGCACCTTGGTTCGGGGATCAACCAGTGCTTTTTCGTACTCCACGACCAAGGGCACCGAAACGGCTGTGGTAAACCGGCCCTCTCCCAACAAGGTGAGTAATTTATAGGAAGCCCCCCGCTTCGAACGAAGTCCCGAAACGAGTACATTCGTATCAAGTACCACCTTAAACACTTTCATGCTGATACCATATGCGGTAGCACGATCAGATTCAATATATTTCTAGCGGGGTATCCACTTAAGGCAACCACCCCCTACAAAATGTAGTCGAATGATGTGGAAAACCCAAAAGGGGGATCCCTTTGACTGGCGTAGGCCCACCCTGCCGCGCGAGGGGATTCACCACCCGCTACGCCCTCCTTCGCCAAGGCTACGGCGGGCACGCTGGAGCCACGGAAACACGGAGATCGGAAAAGAGGAGGAGAACAGCACCGCCGGCTCCTTTCTCTGGATGACCTCAAAAGAACAAGTGTTGAACGAATTTATCATAGGGCAGGAACGCCCCCGAGACCGAACAGGATCGCATCAAGGCTCAGGCCCTATGAGA
>CAYOIT010000002.1:0-12892 GCA_964404035.1 uncultured Verrucomicrobiota bacterium
GAGCGTCGGCGAGGTGGCTAAGCGCGCCGGCTACGGCGACATCTTCCTCTTCTCCCGGCAGTTCAAACGGTGTGCGGGCCTGACGCCATCCGCCTACCGGTCCCGCGCCCGCGAGTAAAAACTCGCTACCGGCCGAGACGGCCGGCTCCAAAACGCCTCCAGAAATGCAATCGATGACTTCCATCATCACCTGCCGCATGTGTGTCGACTGCAACCCGTCCCGCTGCACGAACTTGGCGTGCAGGAGATGCAAGACGTGCCGTTTTAGGAACACACATCATCAGCCCAACGACTGCCCGATCGCGGCGAGTTGTCGCACAACGTCCGGCATCGGCACGCCGTTTTCCTGGAGCGGAATGTCCCAGGTCATCACGGCTCCGTTCGCCGTAATTCGGCGGGTATGGGCGACCGCTTGGTCGTCGGTGAAGCGCAACGGCCGCTGCATCCAATGCTTGCCCAGAAAGCTCCAGATCTGCACCTGTTCGCCGTTCAGCCATCGGCCCGGTGGAACCTCGACCTCCTCCGGCTCGTTGATCTCGCCGGCGGTGTAGTCCTCTTCAGGCCCCATCGTTTTCAGCATGACGCCGGGATTGAAAGCCACAATGGCCTCGGGATTACCGGCGCGGGCGGCGGCAGCAAACGACGCCAGGTTCGGCGCGTCGGGGTGCCCGTACATCTCGTCCTCAAAATAGCAGCCGTCAAACCACCAGCCCTTGATCTTGGTCCCCCAGCGGACGGACCATTCACGAATGACGGCTTCCCATTTGATCTGGAAGCTGGCGAGGCGTTTCCCGGTGCGGGTCGTCCAGCCGTCCGGCCAGCCCTCCGCAAACCCCCATTCCCATTCCAGCGCGGCCTGCGCCACGGCATCCTGCGCCGGTGCGCCGCTCGGAAGATAGACCATGGCCTGCACGCCCTGCGCCGCCAGCGCCTCGGCCAGATCGGCGATCAGGTCGCGACGGGAAAGCAGGCTCGGACGCCGGCCGACGAACCCATCGTAGGTGGCGTTGGGCGAACAGTAGTGCCCTGAGTTCTGTCCGAGGGTCAGCCAGTAGTAACCCACGCCGGCTGACCCCAGCGCCCGGGCCAGCCCATTGACATCGAACGCATCCACGCGCCGGTTCCACTCCTCGACGCTCAGCCCAGGCTGAACCAGATAGTGACTCGAAGCGCCCCAGCGGGCGCGGTGAAACCAGTCAGCACGATGGGGCGCGGGGCCTTTTGTTTTCATGCGTGTCACCTTATCGTTGTCGACGCACCAATTCGTAGACGGTGTCATACGCGAGCGTCAATTCTTCGATCGTGCAGTGGCTTTGCACGAAATGGCTGGTGCAGAAGATCAACCCGCCCTCCGCGAACATCCGGATCACCCGTTCAATCTCGCGTTTGAGCTTGTCGTAATCACCAAACCCAATGGTGGTCTGGACGTCGAGCCCGCCCATGACCGTGAAGGACTGCATGTACCGGTTCTTGAAATCCACCAGATCCATCCCGGCCGATTCCTGGAAGGGGTGTACGACCTGATAGCCCAGCTCGATGATCCCATCGAGGATCTGAGAGATGTTGCCGTCGCTGTGAACGCTGAGAAAGCCCCCTCTTTGCTTCACAGCGTCGCACGTGGTCTTGTGATACGGGAAGATGAGCCGGCGCCAAAGCCCCGGGTCGAACAGGAGTCCCGTCTGGCCGCCCCAATCGTCGGACACATGGATCATATCGACGCCCAGGTCGAGGCAATTCATGGCGAACACCCGGTTCCACTCCGCCTGGCGCCGGTACAACTCGACCAGTTCGTTCTCGTACAGCGCCAGGTACATCAGGTGATCCTGGATGCCGAACGGCCAATTGTGGATTTCGAACAGGCCGGGAGTCTGCACATAGACAAAGCGGCCCCGCTGGGTCTTGTGATGCTCCACCTGGCGACGGAGGCCGTCATACGCGCTTGGCTCATTGGGATCGGACAGCGTGTAGTCGAGCATGGCCGCCGGCTCAATGGCACCACCCCCACGGTCGCGCAGGCCCTGGAAATCCGCCTCGCGGAACGGACAGGGCCCGCCAAACAGATGGGCCAGATCGAATTCATACCGGTCTTCGAAGGCCTCGACCGAGCCGAAAGCGGCGGAGATTTCTGTCCCCAGATTCGCCGAAACCCAGCCGTAAACGGGCATGCGGTCAGCCGGACGATGCTCGATGACTTCAATTACCCGTTCTCTTGAGATCATGCCAACCACCTTCCCTCCAACGCGACGGCGCCTTCATCGCCGTGATGTTCTTAAGTCGCGAGTCACCCACACGGAGCCCATACCTTATCGCATTTTGTATGAAGATCCAGCAGGTCGTTGACGGAGGTGTCCATACTGGTCGATCTCCCACGCGTCACGCAGACCGTCGCCGTCGCCATCGTCCGAGACGATGCCCATCCAGTTGGTCCGCACGCTGTAGGTATCGAGATAAGTTGGGCCGGCATATCCGGCTTTCACTTCAAACCGGCCGCTGTTGACCAGGTTGGTATTGATGAACCGGAGTTCCTGCCGCAGCAGCCGTCCGTTCAGGAAGACCGCTGCCCGGCCCCGCGCGTAGTTCTGATTGAAGGTGAGCCGCAGCCACGCCTCGCGCGCCAGGGCCGGCACCGCCACACCCTGGGCGTCATTGGAGCAGACGTCCCATTGACCCAGGTCCGGGTCAAAGACGGTCACAAAGCCGTTCGTGTCGATGAACGCCTCAACCGCCATGCCGGCATCTACATCCTCCGCCATCGCCAGTTCACTGGGAGTCCGGTTGGTATCCTGGTAATGGAACTCAATCCACACATTCGAGGCCCCGGCGGCCGTCATCGTGCTCGAAAGATGCGCGACCGCCGGCACCTTCACGGCACCATTGCTCTGTGCGACCGCGCTCTGAACCACCACTTCCGGGGACGAAGCGTCCCAACCGAAATAGCCCATCAGGCTCATCCTCGTCCCGGTCGCGTAACGTTCGAAGGAGTCGCTGTAAGGCGGCGTCTGGGGAACCACCACCCCCCAGTTCGAATCCAGTGTGAAGGTGCCGTCATAGGTAACGCCTCCTACCACGAAGGATGTCGCATTGATAACCCGCACGGTCGCTCCACCCTCGATGACCAGGCCCCCGACCTCGACGTTGCCGTTGCTGACGACGAGCAGCGTGCCATCCGCCACCGTGGTCACTCCCGTGATCACGAATCCCTCGCACGCCGCCAGCGTCCCCGTCGCCCCGCCCTGGAGTCCCAGCGACCCCAGCAGCGTCACGTTCGTGCCCCGGAGTGTCAGTGACTTGTCGAGCGTCACCTCATTCGTGTAGGAACCGCTGCCGATCCCGATGGTGGTGCCCGCCTCAGCCGCGTCGACCGCCTCCTGGATCGTCGCATAATCGTTGGTGACGTTGAGGTTTGAGGAATACCTGAAGACGGCCGTCACGGTGAGGTCACCCCAGAGGTTCGTGAGCGTATGGGCAAGAATCCGCGACGCGCCGCCAAAGGTTACCGCCACGTTCCCATTGGTCAGAATCGATGACACCACATAACCCGTCTCCCCCGTCATCGCGCAGGTGACCTGTCCACCGGGGAACACCTCGGACGCCGACAAGGCCAGAGAGCCCCCCGTCGCGCTGGGCCCGCCGACATGCGAGACCGCCGCCGTCAACTGCGGTTTGCGCAGGAACGTCGCCTCAAAAGTGCCGTCCTCAAGACCATCAGCCTGGATATTCGTCCACAGATAGGCGGCGCTGTTCGAGTACTGGCCGGAAAAGCTGTCCACGCTCTGGCCGTTCGTGCGGACCTGGGCCACATAATACCCCGCGTCGGCCGTCATCTGGAAATTGGTCTGCCCGCCGGGGCGCATCGTGAAAGGGGCCGACGGAATGACCGTCCCGTTCGCCGGTGCCAGAACCGTGACCGTCCGCCATTGCCGGGTAGTCGTGTTTCCGTAGAGTTGGATCTCCTGTGCCTCCGGCATCCCGTCATCGTCCACATCGGCCATGTTCGCGGGCGGCGAGTAACTCGCCGACACCTCGTCCAGATACGAGGTAACGTTCAGCCCGCCCAGCGTCTCGAACCGGCCATAGCTCGTCCGGTTCGTGTCAATGAACGGCAATCCTGTCAACAGCAGGCGCCCGTTCATGAACAACGACGCCGTCCTGTTGGAGTAGTTCTGGCAAAACGTCAGCCGTGCCCACTGGGAGGTATTGAACGTCGTGACGTCGTTCAACCAGTAGTCCTGTATGCAAGCCAACCAGGCGTTGCTGTCCGGATTCCAGACCACCGGAGTCCCGTTGGTCTCAAGGAACACCTGGACGGTCATGTTCGAATCCACCGCCTCGGGACCAACCCAGAACTCCGACATCCCCATGTTCGTTTGTGCGTAGAGTTCCACCCAGACATTGGAGAAGGCCTCCGAGGTGACCGCATTCGAGGCCGTCAGCCCCTCCGGAATGACCAAGGCATTGGTGCCCAGCACGGCATCCGCCTCGTTGGTCATCGTCCCGATCACCACCGCCTCCGACGATGCGCCCCACCCCAGATTGCTCAGGCTGTTGAGCGTCGTTCCGTCCGGATAGCCTTCAAACCCCTCCTGCACAGGCCATGGCGCCGCCGAGGCCCCGAGAGTCACCAGAAAGCACAAGAAAGCGGCTACCGGGACGTGGACGTCCCGGCTCCACGGCCTTCGGGTGCAGTCCTCTCTTCTCTGGAATTTTTCCTGTAAGGTCATCTTCAAGCCCCCCCTGCCTGTTATGACCGCATTACTGAAGCTTTATCAACGACCCCGGATACCGGGTGGACCGGATATAGATCCGATCCTCGAACCGGTAATCGACCACCCAATCTTCCGGCAGGTTTGAGGCGGCGAACTTATTCGTATGACTCCCACAGGTCACCACCCTGTAGGTCGCCCCATAGGTCAACAGATTGGTGTTGATGACGTCCAGGGTCACATTCGTCAGGTTGAGCACCCCCGTCACGTTCAGGGCCTCCGTGGCGCCCGCCGGGGTCAGGATCGTTACCGTCAGTTTTGAGCCGGCATTCAGCGTCAGGTCGGCGGCGGCCACCGTGCCCGTGCCACCGAGGGTACCGGCCGACCCGACCGTCACCGGACCCGTGAACGGCCCATTGAGCAAGCCCGTGCCGCCGGCCACGTTCAGGACCGAACCGGTTGTGACGCCGTTCACAACCAGCGTGCCGTTACTTACGATCAGGCCAGCGCCCGTGAACCGGTTGGTGGTGCCTGCCAGCACCAACCTGCCCGCACCCGTCTTCACGAGTGCACCATTCGTCACGACGCCCGACAATGTCGCGAAGTCGGTAGTCATCGCGGGGTTATCGTCCACTTGGACCGTACGCGTCGCCGCCGCGAGGTTGATGGGATTCTGGAACTCGATCTCGCTATCGGCAAAGACGGAGTTGAGCATCAGGACGCTGCCGGCTGGCACAAAGTAGCCTGCGGCCCATACCTGCAGCACAGAGGCCCCGCCCCAGTTGACCAGTCGCTTGCTACCGGACGCGCTGAATCCACCGCCGGGCGCAATGATCCGCACCTGGTTGGTGGCCGTGCCCGGGCCGCGGGTGAAGTCACCAACGCCCAGTTCGAGCACGCCGCCACTGAGCACAAGCTGGCTGGCGTTGCCACTGGCGCTTGCGCCGATGCCGCCCGGGAGCGCGGCGGCGTGACTCAGACGCAACACTCCGCCGTTGATCGTCGTCATGCCGATGTAATCGTTGGCATTCGCCAGCGCCACCAAACCCGCGCCGCTCTTGGTCAACGTGTTGGCACCGGTATTGCCGGCCGAGGAGATCACGCCGTTGATCGTGAGGGCGCCATGGTCGAATGCACCCAGCTTGCAGATTCCCGCGGTCGCGCCGTTCGTAGGCCCAATCCCCAGACCGAGGTTCGCGTGCACGCTGGCCACGGCACCCGAGGCGGCGGCCAGTGTGCCGCCGTTAAGCCACACCTTGTTGGGCATGGCGGAAGCCACCTGTCCGAGGGCGGAGCTGCCGCTGATAGCCAGCACGCCGGCGAGGAGGTTGTTCGTCCCTGTATAGCTGCTGACCCCCAGAGTTCCTGCGTGCCGGTGCCATTCTTGACCAGCGAGACGATCCCGGCCGCGTTGTCCCCGATGGCGCCTCTGTAGACCGTGGAGGTCGTGGTGTTGATCGTGAAGGTAACATTGGCAGCTACAGAATTGGTGATCGTGTTCGCGGCACCATTGCCGTCGCTGGCCAATCCGCCGATCGTCTGGTCAAACCCGTTCAGGTCGAGTGTTCCACTCGTGCCGCTGCTGCCGCCCAGGCTTAGTGCCCGGGCCGTCGGCAGGCCATTGGCGATCCCAATGGATACGACTCCGTCCCGGACCTCGGTATTGCCGGCGTAGGTGGCCGCATAGCCCGATGTGTTGATGCCGATGCGCATGTGACCCGCCCCAGTCTTGATGACCCCTCCGGCCGAACTTGTGAGCAGGGCTGCGACATGGAGATCGATGGCCGCCGCACCATCGGCGACCGCAAACGTGCGATTGGTGCCGTTCAGGTTCAGCTGTCCCCGGCTGCCGCTGGCGTTATCCGTAAGGAACCACGCGGTATCGCTGGCGGCATTGACCGTCATATCGCCGTTGAGGAATATTTTGCCCGTGTTGCCTGTGGAGTCCTGTACCTTGTTCGTTCCTCCGGTCATCTCGATCCCGCTCACCGTCAGGCGGGTCACCGTCTGCACATAGACGTAGCCCCCCAAGTTCCGAAACAGGCCGATCGTCTCCAAGGGCCCTCCATAGGTGGCATCCGCATTCAGCAGGAGTTGGCCTAGTCTGTTGACGGTCACGCTCGCAGTGTCCGCGATCTGCTCGGAATAGCTCAAATTTAGCGTAGCGGGGTTGATCCCGTCGCCAATCACCACATCGCCGGCGATGCCCATGTAGCCCCGCCGGCTCAGGGTCAGCACACCGCCCAGAACATTGATCGGGCCGGTAAACGTGTTGCTCATGGTTCCGTCAAAGGTCAGGGTCCCGGACCCGGTCTTCACAAACGTCCCCCCGCTGGCACCCTGAAGCACACCCGAGAACGCCGTGTTCGCCGACGACGTGGAAGTCAGGCTGGCCGTACCGAGGGCGACCGTCCCCATCCCGCTTAGGGCACCCACCGTCTGGGCATTGCCGTCCAGATCCCAGGTGGCGCCCGCCCTGACCGTGACCGGCGACAAGGCCCCAATGGCGCCGGCGACCCCCATGCGCAACACGCCTTGATTAATCGTCGTCGTACCGGTGTAAACGCTATTGGCTCCCAGGCTCACGGTACCCGCACCGACTTTGACGAGGGATCCGCCGCCCCCGCTGATGGGGGCATTGATGGCCAGCAACCCGCTGCCTTTGGCGTGAACGATCAGCTCGTTGCCGCTGCTGCCCAAAAGGCCCGTCCCCTCGATGGTGTAGTTGTCCGCTCCGGCGAACAGCAGTCCCCTGCTGGTGAACGTCAGCGTGTTGGCCCCCAGATTCAAGCTCTGCCCCGCACCGCTGGTGGTGATCTTCAGTGAATTCAGGGTCTTCGCGCCTGAGAGACTGCCGGACGTGGTCAGCAGTTCATTGGTTGAAGTCGAGACGGCGGGGAACGAGGCATAGTTGACCGCCGGCATGAGGGCGGTACCGGACTTTGCGACCCAGTCGCTGCCGATCGTGGCATAGCCGCCCAGGGTCCCATTGGCGACGGCGGTCGCGGTGGTGATCGAGCCGCTTGCAGGGAGAACAAACTCCACCGTACCCGGCGCCGTGCGGGCGATGGTGCCGAGGTTCAACGTGGCGGATTGACCGCCCCCGGAGGTGACGGTAATGGCGCTGTGTCCCGTGTTGAACGTGACATTGTTCAGGTTCTGCGCCGTGTCTGCCGAGCTGTTCCCCATAAGGGTGAGCGTGGCGCCCTGGAGGGTGGTGGCGCCGGTTCCGAGTTTGCTGTTGTTGTCGGCGGAGCAGTCCAACGCCAGCGTGGCCCCGTTGCCGACCGTCGTCCCTCCGGAGTAGGTGTTGGAGCCACTCAGGGTAAGCGTTCCCGTATCGTTCTTGATCAAGCCCAGATTGCCGGAGATCTGGCCGCTGAAAGCGTCGGCCGACAGACTGCTCAACGTAAACGTTTTGGTTGAAGCGTTGGTGCACATGATGGTGTTGGAGGTGCCCGAACCGCTCGTGCCAAGGCCACTGACCGTCGAGTTCAACCAGACATCCAGGGTCCCGCTCTTCGTCCCGCCACCCAGAATCAGCGGGGCGATCGGCGACAGGCCACCCCCATTACTCACGGGGTCGCCGTCGCCGGCCTGCAGCGTTCCTTCAATGACCTGTGTGGCTCCCGTATAGGCGCTGACCGCGTTCACCGTACCGAGAAGAAGTCGGCCGGTGCCATCCTTGATCAGTCCCCCCGCGCCCGTGATGAGCGTGCGGGTGCCGGAGATATTGTGCTGAATCCGGGTGGTACCGCTGCCCCCCACCGTCAGGGTGGCACCATTGACCAAGCCGACGGTCCCGTTCAGGAAGAGCACTCCGGCATCGCAGTTGACCCGCGCATCACTGTTGACCGTTACAGTCGAAAATTTGTTCGTGATGCCACTCAGGCTGCGCAACGCGCCATCATTGGCGATGCCTGAACCATTCAGGGTCAATGGCTCAGCGGTGTAGGTCCCGTCCTGCACCTGAAGCGCGGCGCCATTGCTGACGACCGTCGCGGCGCCATTGCCGAGAGCGTAACTGGTCCGGGCGTTGACCACACCTTCCCTGATTGTAAGGACGGTGGTAAACGTATTCGACCCCGGGAAAACCAGCGTGCCGGTAT
This sequence comes from uncultured Verrucomicrobiota bacterium, assembly GCA_964404035.1. Lineage (GTDB taxonomy): Bacteria > Verrucomicrobiota > Kiritimatiellia > CAIKKV01 > CAITUY01 > CAMBRF01. Next base: position 8,813 of record CAYOIT010000002.1, read on the forward strand.
TGGTTTTTACCAGCACAACCGCGCCAGCCACAGTGGAATAGACGGTCGCTGTCGAATTGGGCGCCACGTCGAACAGTCCGGCCCCCGCCATGGTCAATATGCTATTGGTGACGGTGTATCCGTCCGAGGCGAACCTCAGTTGGTTGGCGCTCACGCCGCCCGAGAGGGTAACCAGACCGGCGGTGTTGCTGAAGACCGCGATATCCGTCCCCGCGGCTTGGTTCCAGTTGCCCACGTGCCGCTGAAGTCGTTGGAGGGATTCCAGTTGGCCGTGGTGGCGGTGTCCCATTGGCCGTCGCCGCCGGATCCGCCGCCTGCCCCGTTGCCATCCCAATAGAGGGGGCTCGCATAAGCCCTCAGCCCGATCCCCACCACCACGATCGCCATCACCATTCCCAGGAACTTTGCCGCCCGCTTCATGTGCTTATCTCCTCTTTTCCATCCACTCTTGAACCAGATTCCAGCCCCCACCGGTTCCGCCGCCCGGGGCATCCCGGGGTCCAGAACCCTCGAAATCCGTTTTTCTCTCCATTCGCTTCCGGGACGAGGGTCTCCCGAGTCCCAATTCTCTTCTGGGGATGGGACGCCCTCGTCCCGTTGTCGGGGTCCCACAAGGCCCTGCTGATCGAAGATGGGGCCGGGTGGTATTGCCTGTTTCCTTGCCGCAAATGCAACCCGCGTTCCCCCCGCAGGTTGACGGTCGCGTTGAAGCCGCCATCGGTCATGTTTTGCTTCAACTCAACATCATCCCATAGCATCGTAGATTCTATGATTCCCTGACCGGCAGGAAAAGCAAAAACCAACGGGTTCCCCCTTCCCGAGGTGCATCTGCGATTTGGTGCAGGCATGCTCCTCTGTAGCCGCCCCGCTCTGTCGGGGCGTCTTGAAGACCCGGCGGCGACACCCCGTCCGCGGCGCGCATCATGCGCGCCCTCGCATTCGGTGGCGGTAACCCAGCGGCCGCCTCAGCCGGTTCTGCCAGGCCCCGGAGCCGGAAAGACGAAGAGATACAGACCTGAGCCCACCTCAAAGACCGTCTCGCCGTTTTCCGAACGCAGGAGTTTGACACCCTTGGCCTCCGTAGCCGGGCCACCGCTTTCCGTGATCTTCTCCAGGACCGCCGCCGGAATATGAACCGTGGCGGTGCTGTTCGCCGGAACCGCCAGGCGCAGCCAGGCCGAAGCGCCGTCCTGGCGCCAAGCCGAGAGAACAGTCCCTCGCAGGGTTTTCAGGGTAGCCCGCACCCACTGCAGGTCAGCGGGCAGGTACGGCTTGATGATGATACGCTCAAAACCAGGCTGCGCTTCATCCGGACGAATCCCGGCAAGCGTCGAGTAGAACCATTCGTCGATGGCCGCGCCCAGGGCCACATGGTTCAGCGAGCCGCCGTCGCCGTCCCAGGTCTCCGTTGTGGTCGTCCGGTTGTGGCGGAGCATGAACCCCCAACTGGGATAGTCGGTGGCGTTCGCGAGCTGCCAGACCAGACTCTCGTGACCGGCGGCGGTAAGCGCGTCGATCGCATATTTTGTTGCGATATAACCGGTGGTCAGCCGTCGTTGGACGGTCTTGACGCTGTAGTGGAGGTAGTCCGAGACTTTCTTCCGGTGCTCCTCCGGCACCAATCCGAAGGCAAGGGGCCAGGCCTGCGCGCTCTGGGCTCCATTGTCGTAAAAGCCGACGTTGGGATCAAAGAAGCGCGCATTGAAGGCCTCCTTTATCTTTCCGGCCAGATCCCGATAGCGGATGACGTCATCCTTCCTGCCCAGCGTTTCCGCAATCCTGGCCATGATACTGACGTCGAGGAAGTAGAAGGCCGTGGCGATGGACAGCGGCAGGTCGGAGCGTCCATGGGAACCCTCGGCCGTCGAGAGATGGTCGCCCCACTGCGCCTTCTGGAGGAACCCCCGGTCTTCCGCGGCGGGAAAGCGTGACTCGATGGAACTGTACCACCGCTGCGTCTTCTCGGCCTGGCCCAGCGGCGACGTGGCGATCTGTTTGCGCCCGGTAGCCTCCAGGTATCCGAGATAGCGCTGGAACGGGACGTAGCTGTCTTCCAGGAGGCGCCGGTCTCCGTAGTGGAGATACTGCCACCAGGGAATAAGGAGGTAAGCCGCGCTCCAGACCAGATCCTCCTCGGGTCCGGGCTGCGGGGCGATCATGCCTACCATCCCGTCGGCGCCCTGCTGATCGTGGAAGTCCGCGATCCACTTCGTGTACAGGCGCGGCATCCGGAGATTGTACAGCGCCTCGTTGGCGGAAGCCCAGGCGTCCGCCCCCCACCCGAGGCGTTCGGCGCGCTGGGTATCGTCGGTAGGCACGCCCATCTGGACGTTGCAGAGCTGGGACTGGACCGTGCATCGGTGGATATTGTTGATGAAGTCCGAAGCGCAATCGAATGACCCGATCGGCTCCACCGCCACATGTGCAAAACGTCCCTCGACCGTGTCGAGGTCCGGGAGTCCCGGATAACCCGTCAACTCAATGAACTGGAAGCCGTGATAGGTAAAGCGGGGCTCATAGACTTCCTCGCCGGAACCCTTCAGGATGTAGTTATCCTCGTGGCGGGCGGGGGCATAGCTGGCGCTATCGAGCTGGCCCGCCGCATCCAACGCCTCGGCGAACCGAAGCTTGACGGCGTCGCCCCTCTCGCCGCCCTTGATCCGGACACGCGCCCAACCCGCAATATTGCGGCCCAGGTCGTAGACGTAGACGCCCGGCTTGGGTTCACGCAAGGAAACGGGGCGCAATGCTTCCACGACCTTTTCCGGTTCGTGCGTGGACGCGAGGAGCTTGCCGCCGGGAGCGGCGACCACGTTGACCTTCTGCCAGTCGCCGGCCCCGAAGCCGGCTGAATCCCACCCCTCCTGTTCAAGACGGGCATCGTAGTCTTCGCCATCGTAAAGGCAGTTGAAGGTGATGGGCGACCAGGCGCCCTGCCAGGACCCGTCCGAGACCACCTTCTGCGACGAGCCGTCCTCAAATTCGATTTCGACCTGGAGCAGCGCGCGTGGCGAGCCGTACCATTGCGTCTGCCAGCCCCAGTACTTCTTCTGGCCGCAGAACCAGCCTCCGCCAAGAATGAGGCCCAAGGCATTGACCCCGGTCTTCAGGAGCGGGGTGAGGTCATAGGTTCCATAGAGAGCCCGCTTGCGGAAATCGGTTCGGGACGTCGCGAGCACCTCTTCGCCCACCTTCGACCCATTCATCCTCAGTTCATAGAGCCCGAGCCCGCAGATGAAAGCCCTGGCCCGCCTGACCGGCTTCCTGATCTCAAACTCCTTGCGCATCAGGGGCGCCCGATGGTCGGGTTCAACGGCCTTGATCTCCGGTGCCACCCGCTGTTGCTGAAACGAGTCGACGTCAGCCACCAACTCGTCCGGGGCGCCCAGCCCGATCCACTGCGCGTTCCAATCAGCGTCATCAAAAAGTGCGGTCCCGAAACAGGCGGCCTGACTGAACCCGGTCGCCTTGCCCTCCTCATCCCAGACCTGCACCTTCCAGAAACAGTCCTGGTTACTGCGCAAAGCGGCGCCGGCATAGACGATGTGCACGGACTGCGACGACTCCACCTTGCCGCTATCCCAGAGGTCGCCGCGGCCGGAGGCAAGGGACGCCTCGGACGAAGCCACGAGAATCTGGTAGGCGCTCTGGCGTCGGCCGCGCCCGGCGAGCGGGACTTCCCACGAGAAACGCGGAGCCCTTGTCCCGATGGCGAGGGGAGACGCGGCAAATTCAACCTTCAGGTCCGTCTTCATGCTCCGACTCCTTTGCGCGTCCGCGCGATTCCCGGCAGTGCTGGTTCAGGCGAGCCAGAATGCCAGAATAGGGAGCCGTCATTCAACGCCCATTCTCGTGGGTGAACGTGGCACGGGTGTCTCACCCGTGCCACACCTGGAACTCATCTCATCCTGTACACCGCCCCGGCGGGGCGCTGCAGCAGGTTCCCATACCAGTCGATCTCCGACGCGTCCCGCCAGCCGTCGCCATCTTCGTCGTCAGAGACGACGCCCACCCAGTTGGTCCGCACGCTGTAGGTGTCCAGGTAGGCCGATCCGGCATATCCGCCCTGCGCTTCAAACC
>CAYOIT010000002.1:12992-31170 GCA_964404035.1 uncultured Verrucomicrobiota bacterium
ACGGCTGGTCCCAGTACGGCGGGCACTACGTTGCCCGCCGACGTACTGCCCAATCCGCCGGTACCGGAAATGCCGGGCGACGTAGCGCCCGGCCTACTTCCGATCGCGCGTCTTCAGACGGTAGTCTCCCAGCGTATAAGCCGGACCATGTGCCGCCTTGGGGCAGTCAAAGTCGTGGGCGACGATTGGGGAACGATCAGACGCCTTGATAGGTCCACTCCGTGGTGGTACGGTGTGTCTATGGATGAGATGCAGGAAATACGCGAAATCGAAGCGATTCCAGACCTGCTGGACCGTGCGCTTCGGCTATCGGGTCTGGTGACGCGGATCTTCCGAGATGCGGGTTGGGATCTGGTCGTTGTTGGCGGGTCGGCCATTGAGTTCTACACAGAAGGCTCCTATATGTCCGGTGACATTGATCTGTGCCGTCGGTCGCTTGCCCCCATTCCTCTGAGGCGTGCGCAAGACTTGATGGGTAGACTCGGGGCAACGGGCGGCCCGCGAAGCTGGAAGGTTGCCGGACTCTTTGTAGATCTGCTCGGCCTTCTTGAGAACGAAGCGACCACCCCCTGCCGGACGATAGGTACGCCCTGCGGTCCGATCAGCGTGATTCCCGCGGAACTGGCCGTTGTCGAACGAGCCTTGCTCGCCTTCTACCCGCGGCCCGATGCCGAGGCAAGAACTGTGGCCAAGAAGATGCTGGCCGTGTGCGTTAGCGGGGACACGCCGGTCGACTGGGCCGAGATCAGGCGGCTGGCGGGACTGCCATCGTTTGACGTTGTGGACGAACTGGATGAACTCAAGAAAGAGGTGATGCGTGAGCTCGACCTCAAAGCTTAAGACAGACTGGACTTGGGAGGAATGGCAGGCCAGTCGCGCCCAACGGCGCGCGGTGGCCCTCCGCATCGGCCCGCCGGTCGTGCGGCGACGCGAAAGCTCATCCGACTCCCGACTGCGTCCGGCTTTTAGCGGTGAACGCGGCCCCCGCTTTGGCAAGACCCCTGAGGCAGGGATGGACTGACCCTGATGCCCGCCTGTGTTTGTCGGCCGGGCATCGGTGACCTTACTCACGGGGATACAGGCAAGCGGTGGGCACGTGCTCGATTTCCTGGCTGCGGCTCTCCCAGGAGAGATGCAGGTAGCCGGCGGCCGTTTTGGCATATTCAATCCGGATGGGCGTCTTCTCGCCAGCGCGTAATGGGACGATGGCGGTCAGCCGGATGTTGCGCAGCGTGTCGCGGTTCCACACGTCACCGAAGATGCGGCGGAAACTCGCAATGCACTCGTCGAACGCCGCCTTTCTGGCCGGCGGTTCCCACGCGTCGAGCACCAGCTTGCCCCCCACCCACACGCGCACGCAGTCGGTCTTTTCCGCCCGGCGGTCGATGCCCAGGTAGATCTTCAGTTCGTAATCCTCGGAGAAACGCGACTCGATGAAGCCTGTCCACCGTGCGCTGAAAGCGCCCTCGCAAAGGGGTCCCAGCAGCCATGCTTTCCGGGTTTTCGTATCCGGGTTGCCAAACCAGATCACGGGGGAATTCGTCTGCAGCGCCGGCGGGCCGGCCAGTTCCGTGTTGGCGAAATACTCGGCGCTCAAGCCGGTGCCGACGGCCGCCGCGGGGGTGTCGGCATGCCTCAGTTTGACCGTCCCGGACTGGCGCTGAAACTCGTTCCACCCGCTGACGCGGAACACCGGCACGCGGTTCCAGCCGGCCCCGAAATACAGCAGGTCGCCGTTCGGCAATTCGTGGAAGCTGCCGCCGACGAACATGTCATACTGCAGCACCGAATCATGGTCCTGGCCGTTACCCGAGCGCCACCACGAGTAGCAACCAGCGGGCTGGCCGTCGTCGGCGCGGCGGTCCAGCAGGGATCCCCGGTACAATCCGTCCTCCGTCCACGCCACCATCGGCATGACGATGCGCTGCGCCAGCAGCACGCAGCCGTGCGCCTGTCCGAGAATCGTCATGGGCTCGTCGATCTGTCCCGGCACATAATCCTTGCCCGTGGTGGCGAGTTTGCCGACGCGCCATTGCAGAAGGCCGGTCTGCGGATCCCATTTGTTGAGCGCGTAGCTGCCGCTCAGGCTGGTGGACCACAGGCCGCTATGCCCCATCGCCAGGTAGTCCGCCGTGAACCCGTCGCCCGACCCCTTCACGATCTGGTAGAGGCTGTCGTTCGTGGCGCGCCCCACGGACGTTCCACCCCAATCCTTCTCGATCGCCTTCATGGCGGGGGTCACCGGCATTTCACCGATGACGATGGCCTCGTCCCACGGCGGATACACAGGCCGCGCGCCTTCCCACCGCGTCACGGCGAGCTTGCGCAGGGTAAAGCCCGACTTCGATTTTCCGCTCTCCACCCACCAGTAGTAGTTAAAGTCGGCGTCCATCGTCCATCCGCGGTTCCCGCCGCCGAAAGTGGTCAGGCGTACTTCCTCGGCCTGCACGTCGCCATCGCCGTTCGAATCCTGCCACTCGAAGGCATTGCATTGTTCGTTGTATCCCTTGCCGGTGTTCTTTTCCGCGAACAGTTTGTTCACGACAGCGGAACCGGTTGAGCGCGTGTTCACCGCTCCCGCCACCATCGGGACCAGGCAGCGATTCGCCTCGTCCACCCACAAGACCGACGGCGGCCCACCCCGCTTCACGATATACCGGTTGTCGCCATGCCGGCGCATGGTGCCGCACAGCCCAAGCGAGTCCGCACCGAACAAGCCGCCCGCCAGTCCCTGCACGACATACGTCGCGCGCGGTTTCCAGGTGCGGTGCGCATAGTCGACCTCGGTCTCCATCATCCATCCCCAATGCGAGTTCATCCATACGCGGCTCACCTCCGCGGGATCGGCGGCCGCAAGGGTGAAGAACAACTGTCCGCCGAACCATTCGCGCAGCACCTTGCCTTCGCGGCTGAAATGCGCCATCCGACGGGGGGCGGACCAGTTCTCGACGATCATGAAGCCCCCTTGGTTGTCAGCGCAGACGTCCGACACGGTCATGAAATCCTCGGGATTGTAGAGGCCCTGCTGCCGGCCGCCGGGACGGCCATAAGCCTGCACGAACCGGAAATTCGCCGCGTAGCGCTCGATCTGTGAATTGACGGTCACAACCAGGATATCGCCGGTCGATTCATCCACGGCGAGGCGGATCGGTGCCTTCAGGTTGGTCAGGCGTTCGACGGGGTTGGTGTCGGCGAGGCTCAGTTCCCAGACGGCATTACTGGCAATCGCCAGCACGGTGCCGGCGGGTGTCAGCGCGATGTCTTTCGCTCCCGGCAACAGGGCCACCGCCAGGGTCGCCAGTGCGCCTTCGGGCGTCAGCCATTCGATGCGCCCATTGCCGTACAGCAGCGCCAGATGGCCTGAATTGGCGGCCACGCGCTGGGCCACGTTGGTGTGGGTGCCGTCCACGAGGGTCACCTCGCGACCCGGCCCGCAGGCGAGCGGGTTGAGCGTCCACGCCCAGAGTTTGACGGCCGGATCGTTGTGGCGCTTACCGAGTGCAAACAGCCGACCCTTCGCCGCCGCCACGTCGCCGGGTGAAATGTCGCTCGTCTGCCCGGCGATCGTGCCGTCGGACAGCCGCGACACGGCGATCGAGGTGGTGACTTCGCCGCCATTGGCGACGATGCCGAGTTCCCCGTCGCAAGCGACGTCGTGGGGGCCGCCATGGTTTCCCGGCCACTCGTCGATAGTGTAGCTCGTGCCGATGCTTAGCAGGTATTCAGCCTTCAGACCGGGTGACTGGAGCAGGCGCCACTCATACTTACCCGGCGCCATGGGGTGTCCCGTCCAGTCCAGCCCGTCCCACGCGATCTTGTGTTTGCCCCGCGCCTGCGGCACACCACTCAGCAGCGTGCGCGCGAGCAGTCCGTTGGTGGCGTAAACGGCCAGCGAGACCTGCCCGCTGGTGGAAATCGTGTAGGGGATCTGAACCTCCGCACAGGCCGCCGCGGCGGTGGAGAGGCAAATCACCCCGAAAAGGAATCGACACAGGCGGTTGTTCATTGGATCCACTTTAGCCTTGCGAATTGAATCCATCGCAAAATGGTAATCATTTGAACCACGGATGGCACGGATGGCACGGATAGCAAGGATAAGATATGGGTTTTATTGATCAGTGTCATCCGTGTAATCCGTGGTCAACACTCTCGGATTGTTTGGCTCCGGTTATGCCGGGTTAGGGGCCTTTCGGGAAAATGTCCTTCGTTTCAACGTACGACAGATCCATGGCACACCGTATGTTGTCGGATCCGTGGGACCCCTTGCAGCAGGGAGTCAGTGAAGGTCCGTCGTCCTGGCAACCTTGCTCCTTGTGCGCCCCGTCTTGTAGGCCGCCTTTGCTTCTTTCACAACATCCGAGGCCGCCGCAGCCGTTGCCGCCTCGTCGTCCTGCGACGAAAGTCGCAGGCTTGGCAGAACCTCCTGCGGAATGGCATCGAAATGCGAGTCCCTGTGAACCAGCACAGCGCCACAGACCGCCGCGCACGCGGCAATCAACGCATCCATGGCTGGCAAACGCCCCGCCGCCGCATCGCGGAGGTCCATGGCGCGCCGAACCACCCGCTCATCCACCGGCACGATGTGAACGAGTTCGCCGCCGTAATCGTTCACCGTCTTCCGCCGGACGGTTGCCTCGATGCCGATGTCGCGCAGGCAAGTATCCAACTCCAGAAGGGAAGGCGCGGCAAACCACAGCACGGCGTCTTCGTCATCGAACAAGGCCTGCACCCGGGCATGACCGACTTCCTTCCGGTAGTGCGCCACCACGGCGGACGTGTCCAGCAGATAGGAACTCATGAGTTCTCCAATGCCCGCTGGCGATCCTCGTCGTCACGAACCCGCTGCTCGATGAGGACGGCGACCGCATCTGAGCCAGGGCGAGCCTGCATGCTCCCTGCCCCCCATAGCTTACGCGCCATTTCCCCGCGAGTCGGCAAAACCCGAACTTCAACGGCTTGCCCATCATCAAGTATTCGCCAATCCAGCCGCGATCCGCGATGAATGGCTAGCTTCTCCGCAATCGTCACCGGTATCGTTACCTGATTCTTTCCTGTCACTTTTGTTATCATGGGTACACAGTAATCCTTGAAATATGACGTCAAGGAGTATTGTTATAGAACCACACTCAAGAGTCAAGGAACCATGTGTCGAGACTCGTTAGAATGTCCCCTTTTCATGTGGTGGGCAACGCACGTTTTGGTGTGGCGGGAGCCCGGGCGAATCTCGCGGCGATGGCCTGGTTCGCCGGCAAAGCGCCCCTATCCATTCCTGGTTTCCTGATTTCCAGATTGGATACCCTCGCCATACCGGGTGAGACGCGAGCCGGCCCAATCTGAACCCCCGCCCAGTTCCGCTGCCGGCTCTGAATTGACACCTCAGCGGTGTAAGGTGTATAAACGTGTGTATGAGAACGAACATTGTCCTCGATGATGACCTTCTGGCGGAAGCCATGAAGTACTGCGCCGGACGCAGCAAGAAGGCGGTCGTCAGGGAGGCACTCGCCACTTATGTGACAGTCAAGGCGGAACAGCAACGCACGGCCTCCTACCGGGAAAGGATGGCGATCGTACGCCGCCGCGTGGCCGACCTGTCGCTCCGCAAGACGGCCCAGGAGATGGTCAGGGAAGACCGGGAACGCCGCCCATGAACATCGTATTGGACACGAGCGTAGCCCTCGCGTGGTACCTGAACGAATCGTTCTCGTCCACCGCCCGGCAATGGCAGGAGCGCATCCTGTCGGGGACGGTACACGCGATGGTTCCTGCATTGCACTATCAGGAATTCGCCAATGTGCTCCGGACGGCGGTGCGACGCCGGGACCTCGACACCGGCCTCGCCGAGGACATCTTCGCCCTCCACCTCGATGCGCCTTTGGATATGGTTGAACCGCCGCGCCAGGCCCTTCTCGCCACCGCCTTGCAGTTCGACTGTACGGTCTATGACGGAGTCTACGTCGCACTCGCCGAGACCTACGACTGTCCCCTGCTCACAGCCGAGCGGAGCACCACGCCGTGGGTCGTCAAGCTGGGTACCCGGGCGATCAGTCTCTCCCGCAAACCCACCTGACCAGCTTCTCGTCAATTCCGGACATCAGTGCCCGCCCGTACCGCGTTGCGCTTCACATACCCGCGGCCCGATGCCGAGGCGAGAGAGGTGGCCAAGAAAATGCTGGCCGTGTGCGTTAGCGGGGACACACCGGTCGACTGGGCCGAGATCCAACGGCTGGCGGGATTGCCGTCTTTTGACGTTGTGGACGAACGGGATGAACTCAAAAAAGAGGTGGTGCGTGAGCTCGACCTCAAAGATTAAAACAGACTGGACCTGGGAGGAATGGCAGGCCAGTCGCGCCCAACGGCGCGCGGTGGCCCTCCGAATCGGCCCGCCGGTCGTGCGGCGACGGGAAAGCTCATCCGACTCCAGACGGCGTCCGGCCTTTGGCGGCGAACGCGGCCCCCGCTTTGGCAAGACCTCTGAGGCGGGGATGGACTGACGCGCTGAGGCCTCTCAGCGGGGCGATCCACCCGAACGCCTCGCGACATTCCGGCATCATGTTGCATCAAGAAGCGTATTTATGGGGCACAAGGCGATGGTCTTACGGGCCCGGTGAATAGCATCACTCAGCTACTGCTGGGATTTCGAAAAGCCTCTCACTCCATTCCGCCGAGTTGCTCTTGCAGAAGGCGGTCCAGTTGGCCGGCCAGATAGAGCGGCAACGATAGAAGAGTGTAGGAGACGTTCCGTGCCCCGCCCTTCCCTCCCATGGCGACTGTGAACGTTCCCAGGGAGGCGCGATCCATGTTGAGACGCACGGCAAAATCCCGTTTCTTCTCGGCCAGGAAAACCTGAAGAGACTTGAGACTTCCAGAGGCGCCGGCCCGCACTTCCAGGGGAATGACGTTGCTCTCGTAAGCCCAGAGATAGTCCACCTCCGCATTCGCGTTTTTCTCTTCGCGGTGCCAGTAGAATAGCGGGTGTTCCTCGAAGGTCCGTCCGAGACAGCGGAGTTCCTGCCCCACAAACTGCTCCGCAAGTCCCCCTTCCAGTACGGTAAGAAGCGCCGCCGCATCCGGCAGACTCAATCCGCAGAGGTTGTTGCAGAGTCCAATGTCCAAAAGGAGCGGCTTGAAATGGCTCTCCGCGACCTCCGCCCCGAGCGGAATCCCATTGCCCGAACTGTGCCGCACGAGCGTTACGATTCGGCTCAGTTCGAGCAGTTCGAGCGCCGTCCGCAACTCCTCAGCCCTTGCCTCGCGGTTGATGTTCACGTAGCGGACTTTTCTGCCGATGTTCCGCGGAATGTAGCGCAGCACCTGGCGCATGTTCCTTTGCTGGGCGCGTGTCCCATACTTGGCAAAGTCATCCTGCAAGGTTGTGGCGATGGAGGCTAATATCCGCTGCACCTCCAGCAGATCACGCTGCTCCGCATACGTCGACACGGCGGAGGGCATGCCGCCAACGAAGAAATAGAGCCTCAGCAGATCCCTCAATTTGACGCTCACGGCATCGCCGATCTCGTCGCCAACGTGATACCTGTCCAAGTGGTCCGCCAGGGAGTCCTCGCCAACCGCCATCAGGAACTCCTGAAACGCCAGAGGCGCCAAGTGCAGGTACTCAATCCGACCGACCGGAACCGAATGCTTGAACTCCCGCAGGCTGAAATCCAGCAACGATCCGGCCGCGATGACATGCAGGTCCGGCATTTCCTCGTGGAAGTAGCGAAGGCAGGCGATGGCCTTGGGACACGCTTGGATCTCGTCAAGGAACAACAGCGTCCGCCCCGGTATCACGGGCTGGTTGAAATACAAACTCAACTCCTGGGTAATGCGCTTGGCGTCCATCCGATCGAAGAGTGAATGGAGTTCCTCCTTCTGCTCCAGATTCACCGTCAACACGTTCGGGAAACAGTTCTTCCCGAAAGTCTCGACCAGGTAACTCTTGCCCACTTGCCGGGCTCCCCGCACGATCAGGGGCTTCCTTCCCGCCCGATTCTTCCATGCAGTGAGTTCTTTTTCTGCCAGACGTTTCATGCAAAAACCATTGGATTATATCTAACAGCCATAATAAACAGGATTGGATAATATCAAATCAATCCACAATATCAATGTCAAATCTTCGGCCGAACCGAAAAAATAGGATTTCCATAATTGATTGATATTACTCAAACACCACGGTAAAAGTGCATTTCAATAATGCCTGTTCGGTCCGCACGACCACACATGTGTGCATATGATCGACATCAGGATCCTCCCATTTACGTAACTGCAAAGTATGATCCGGCAACGATTCGCAACTCACAGTCAGTAGCTCGCTCGCATTGACTGTCATCGCCGCATCGCTCCAAACTACCCGGAACCGATTTCCATGCCCCGTGATGACAGGTACTTCACTGGTGCCAAGGTGCCATCGGAATCCAATTATCTCAGGGCCCGGAGTGCTCACCTCGTCTTCGACGCAAAGCCGGTTGGACGTCCAGAGGACCCGGCGTCTCCACCGCTGAAGAAGGTCCTGATAGCCGCTTTCAACATTGACACTCACCTCGCCGCCTGTGGCGTCAAGGCGAAGCACATCAATGGATGCCAGTCCACCCATAGACTGGAGACCCCGTGGTGGATTTTCTCGTGCCGAAGCTTGCGCTTGATCAGCAGAAAACGCACCCAATTGCAGGACGTTGTGTCCAAACCCACTGCCATAGAGCGCTCCCAGCAAGGGGTTATGGTAAGCGGATGTCCCAGCTTCGATCAGGATCGGCTTCCCACGACAGATGAAATTCACATGACCCCGATCCGGGTGGTCGTGCTGATCATCCTTATGCCCGCCACGCACCCAGACGCCGGTGGCGTCTTCAGCCCACGACGAGCGCCAATTCACGCGGGACGCACGGTCATATACCGCCCACAATGAAGGAGTGAAGTTAGTCACCGAAGGCACCGCTTGCGCAAGTAACAGATTTAGATCAGGCTCGTCGTCAACCTCAAGGTTCTGCAGCGCCCATTTCGCGTCCGGGCTCTCGAGGCACACCGCACACAACGCAAGTAAACTGCGCAAATCAGACCGTCGTTTGCCCTTGATGAGTGGATGTGCGGCGGTGTTGAACCCATCGAAGGCGTTGATAAAGTGACCACCAGGCTGATAATGCTGGACCAACCAGGCGGGATATCGTTTTAAAAACGGATGCATGATGAGCCGATCATCGCCTGCAACCGCCAACGTGCGTGCTGCGCCGAGCAAAACATCAGTCGTAAAACTACTATAGTACAAACCCTCGACGAACGCGCCCTCGGTCCCATAACCATTGAAAGACATGAGGAGATGTTCGACCCCTAACTCATAACTTGCGACATTTTGTTCCCGGCCCAGCAACAAACTCGCCAACAGAAAGCCAACTGTTGGTAACACCCACTGATTCGTCAGTGGGTTCAGATGTTGCACCGTATAAAACCATGGGCGGCGCACATTCCAGTCATCGATACAACTAACGATTTCCGTTGCCAGCAACCCTTCCAACTGCGTCCGTAATTCCGGCGGTAAAAGAGCCGGGGGTAGAATTTCCAATGTGTCAGAAAGCGCCAACACGCCCAACCCCGTTGCAAGCCAGTTCCCATCGCCTTTCGGATCCTGTAACGGTTGTACGCCGGCATGAAACAACGTCCAACCCGGACGCTGTATCGGCGACCACGAGGCCACTTCGGTCATTTGGGCCAGTAATCGTTCCACGAAAGAGCGCTCACCGGTAAGAGCAAAGGCCGCCGCCAATACCGGCATTTCCTTCCGCACCATTTCAGCTGCTCTCATATCCGACATCGCTAACGCAAACACCTCGCGCGTATTCGCGGGGGACTGCCACGTCCGCCCATCAAGCCACGTTCGCCCTTTCTTCCCGACATCCTCGAGCTTGTAGACTCGTTCGATGATCGGCTGTGCCATCACCCTGCGGGCATGCTCCAGAAAATTGGCCCGCTTATCCGCCATACGCGAATCGATTAGGATCTGCCCGATTAACTCCGACATGCTCATTATATTCATTATAAACAGCTAATCTACAACTGGTTACCTAGAACGTCCCCGTTCGCTTTATCGGATCATCCGTCCAATTGAGTTTCGGACGGTCAGGGCTCGTCAGTCCGCCTCCGCTGGCCTCAACCTATCAACGAAACAGGAACTGCGAGCCGCGGTAACCGGCCTGATCCCACACGACCGTGCCGCTGCCCCCGTCCGTGCCGCCTGAGGGCCCGTGGGCGCCGCCGGGCACGGAAGAAGGCACATCGAGTGTCCCACTCCACTGACTGTACGAAGCGGACCGGACCGCGATGCGGCCGCCGCCCCCGCCGCCCCCGAAATCCGTCCCGGAACCACCCCGGGCACGGATCTGACCGGTGCCAGCCAGGCGCATGCAATTCAGATAGATGCCGCCGCCCGAGCCCCCCCCGGCCCAGCCCCCGGCGGCGTTCCCGTTGGCGAGGATCGAACCATTCACCGTGAGTCGACCGTCCAGCACGTCAATCCATACGTACCCGCCGCCGGCGCCACCCGCAGTGGGGTGGGTGTTGCCACCGCCCCCGCTGCCCGGCAATGCCGGGGCATTCGACGAGTCGTACACCCCGCCACCCGGTATACTGCCTTGCCCGTTGCCGCCGGCGCCACCATGGCCGGCACCCGATCCGCCCGTGCCCATCCCACCGCCGGTCCCCTTGCCCGGCCCATAACCGCTCGTGCCCGACGGCGCCGCAAAGCCCTTGCCGGACACATCGATCACCGCTCCCGTACTGATGGTCATGCTGCCGGCAACAATGCGCACCCAATTGTCCATGACCCACGGCGCATTCGTGTCAGTCTGCGCGCTGTGCGAGACTGTGCCGGTCACCGTGACGTTCCCGGCGGCGTCCAGGACGGCATTGGTCGTGTCGAAATCAAGCGTGCCGTTGACAGTAAGGGCGTTGAGCCGCACCGGATCGCTCAGCGTGATGGTGCCGGAGGCAATGGTCGCGGAGTCGGCCGCGCCCGGCATCCCAGCAGGCGACCAGTTGGTGTCGCTCGCCCAGTTTCCTGTTCCCGACCACGTCTTGGCCTGGGGTGTGTCGGCGGCGAAATGGGCCTGTACCTGCAGCGGCCGGCTCATGGTGAGTTGCAGCGGGCTGGCGAACTGCGCTCCCGGCGGCACGTCCGCGCCGGTCCATTGCGAGAAATGGTAGCCGGCGAACGGCGACGCCGTGACCGTCACGGACACGCCGTTGCTGTACCAGCCCGTATTGTTGACCGTGCCGCTCGGGCCGGCGCCGACGGTAAGGTAGTACTCGTTGTACCAGAACCACGTCTGGAAAAGGTTGGTCGTCATCTGGAACACCGACTGCGTCGTCGCGCCGCTGGCGACGGCTCCGAGGGTGTTCGTCAGGGCCCAGCCCGTGCAGATATGACGCACGCCACCCGCCTCGTCCGCCGGACTCACGACCGTGTTCGTCACGCTGCTCCCGACGGTCACGGCGTGGACTGCGTTACCATACGGACTCGGGGCGCCGTAATTGCCGGGTACACCGCGGACGTCCAGTTGGTACGTCCCAACGCTTTGCAGAAGCACAACCACCGTGCCAGTCTGTCCATTCGCGTTTCCGGTTCCCTGGGCCGCTGTCATCGACCCCGTAAAGGATTTGGCAGAGCTGTAGATGACGGCGATACGGCCTCCGCCTCCGCCCCCGCCCCCGCTCGCGCCTCCGTTGCTGCCTTTGGCGCTGAGTGTGCCGGTGCCGGCCATGGTCCCACAGGTGAGGTAGACGCTTCCGCCCGAGCCGCCGCCCGCATAGGTAGACGCCGCTGCGGCGTCCGCGGAAACTATGCCATCAACGCGGATCGTGCCGGAGCCGGCGTCGAGTCTGACGACCCCGCCGCCGCGCCCGCCCAGATAGCCAGTCAGCGAGCCACCAGCACTGCCTGCGTCCAGAGGTGCATTCGACGAGCCATACACGCCCCCACCCGGTCTGCTACCAAGACCATTGCCGCCCGAGCCCCCGTACCCACCCCCGCCGCCGCCCTGGCCGCCCCCGAAGCTCGCGCCGCCTCCGGTTCCCCAGCCCGTCCCATTCGCCCTGGGTCCAAAACCCAGGGCGACGATCGAGCCGGCCGACGCCACCTCCACGTTGGCAGCGTTCACGCGAACCGACCCGCCGTTGGTGGGGTGGGAATACAGACTGAGCGTGGCCGCAATGCGCATCACGCCGCCTACCGTCAACACCGCCCCATTCGTGACGACCGCATTCGTCGCCCCGCTATATATGCGAAACACACTGCCGCTGTTCGTGACAATCAGATCCCCACCCACCTGCACTGCGACAGTCTCCACGTCGCCATCGTGTCCCACGGACAGCGTGCTGCCACCGCTCAGCACCAGATTGCTGGTGAGGTTGATCTGAACCCCTTTCTCCTCAAGCACCAGCGTCGAGTTCGACAGCGTGAGAGTGTCCGAGACCCAGTTGGTGATCCCATAGACGCGCCAATTGATACCAGCAAGAATGTTCACCGGCTTGGACGCGTCACTGAGGCACAAGGTTCCGCTCTGACCCGTGCCACCCGTTCCGCTGGCCGCACCACCTTCCACCCGGTAGCTGCCGGCCCAACCCGCTGACGCCGCCGCAATGACGGCGACACGGCCGCCACCACCACCGCCCGCGTCAGCTTGACCCGCACTGCCGATGGCGGACACGGTTCCTGTTCCGCCCAGTGTCCCACAGGTGATATAGATGCCGCCACCAGACCCGCCGCCGCTCCAGTTGCCCGCCGTCCCGCCGTTTGCCGACACCGTACCGTTCAGCGTCAGGGTCGCGGCAACATCCAGGCGCACGAGACCGCCGCCAGCACCGCCGGCGTTGATGACGCCGCCGCCGGCGCTGCCGGGCTGCGCCGGCGCATTGGTGCTGTCATTGACCGCACCGCCTGCGCTGTAAGTCCCTTTGCCACCTACCCCGCCATGTCCGCCGCCAGCGCCCCGCATGGCGCTCGTGTTCTTGCCTGGCCCTCCCCCTGGACCGTACCCGGTCGCATCGGTCGCGCCTTTGTACCCAGCGCTATTGGCATCCACCGTGGCCGATGGACCGAGCGTGAAGTTCGTGCAGGCCACGTATACCCGGGCATCGGGATCCCAGCCGCCAAAAGCGTTTGTCGTGGTGGCCGAGTTGATGCTGTGCGTGAGTTTCGCGGTCCCAACCACAAACACGTCCTGGGCGTTGAGTCGCGCGGCGATATTGGAGAAGGTGACAATGGCGCTGTTGGTGATCACGCACACGCCCACCGTTTCCGTTGCGTTCGTGAGGCGCGCGTTGATGCCGACCAGGACGTTTTCACCGTTGGTCGGCGCGTGCCCGAGCGACCAGTTGCCGGGTACGTCCCAGTACCCGTTCGCGGTCGTGAAAGTGTTCTGGGCGTGTGCGACGGGTGCCAGCGCCAAAATGATTCCGATCATAGCGATCTCTGCAACACACATCCGTTTTCCGTTCATGACAACCTCCTTCACTCTTATTCGTTCCGCTCCCCCTTACCGCCTGCCGCCTGCCCCAACTCCTCCTCAAACACCGCTGGAATGGCCGTATGCGCCGGCACGTCCTCTCCGCGCCGTTGCCGTTCGATTCGTTCCAGGCAGACGACCATCAAACGGGTGATGTCGAACCCCAACCGTTTGGCGGGCACGGCACTCCGTGTCGGGTAAGGAAAGTTGGCTTGCGCCACAACCTCAAGGCGCGCACCCCGCGCCCCGGAAGCCAGCACCCCTTCCGTAATTCCCTCCACAAGGTTGTCATCGGTGATTACCAGCGCATCCAGAGGCTCGGTCTGTCTCTCGTGCAGCAATAGCAGGGCGGTCTTCCGCTGCCACTCCAGCAAACCGGGAACAACTCCCTGCAACCAGTGGGGTCGCACTATCAGACCTCGCTCAGCGGCCAATGCCTGTGTCTTTTCGTCGGTTACGTAACCGCCCATGTTCCCAGTGTTCAACGTCACCACGGCGACCCGCTTGCGTCCGCGCGAAGCCAGATAGTCGAAGGCGCGGGGCAGAAAAGCGCGGATGTCAGGGTAAACCGTGGGAAAGGGCAACGGGCCTCCCATCGCCTCCATGATGGCGATCCGCCGCACCCCGGGTTTGAGAACCAAAGGCGAGCCGTTCATCCGCAATGCGTGGGGACTGCCCGCGAAAATAAGGCCGGCCAACCGATGCGCCTGCATCAGCCCCAGTAACCGCTGGTAGTCGTCCACATCCACATGGGACTCGATGCCGTAGAAGGCCGAAACGCGCCGCTCATCCGCCTGGAGTTTAGCCGCTTCATCACGAATCGCCTCATAGAAGTGCGAATGGCCCTTTAGAACGGGGAAAGGGAACGCCAACGCAAAATGGGAGAGATGGGGCGGATGCGCGGCAACGAACGAACCGCACCGGTGCTTCGTTTCGATGAAGCCATGCTCGCGGAGCAAAGCCATCGCCGCTTGGACGGCGGGCGGACCAGCCTGGAAGTGTTCCTCCAACTCATGATGCGTCGGCAGCCGATCCCCGGGCTTGAGGTGGCCCGACACAATGCGTTCCCGCAGGGCGTTCACCACCCCCTCACGCCGGTCGGGAGGCCGGCCAACCCTTGCTGGACTTTCAGACTGCATACGAATCTATCGATTAAATTCGTATGTAGATTAGCACGAGCACCACAAGCGTGTCAACAGCTTTTCCGGAAGCGGTCACCATGTTTTCCACCACCCCAACAGGCACTCCAGCGCTCTGGCAAACTAATACGTCTTATTGACTCCAGAGTCTTTATCGCGTAATTTACAACCATGATATCCACCTTCCATCCCATTGCCTGCATCGAGCAGTTCCATCTCCTGTTTCTGGATCAATTGGGCCGGAAACTGGATAAGCGCCACTACGCCCTCAAGGGCGGATGCAACCTGCGCTTCTATCTGCGCAGCATCCGGTTTTCCGAGGACATGGATATCGATGTGCAATCGACCCCGGTGAGTTCGTTGCAGGATCGGGTGGAGCAGATCCTCACAGGGTCTTCACTGGGGCAGATCTTGCAGACTCGCGGCTTGACGATCACACATTGGTCCGCCCCCAAGCAGACGGAGACCACCCAGCGATGGAAGATGACCCTTGCCGCCAAGGCATCGGAACTACCCCTGCACACCAAGATTGAGTTCTCCCGGCGGGGAATCGACGATCCGGTGGCTTTCGAGCCCGTCGACAGCTTGCTGATGCGCGACTACCAACTCACGCCCATCCTCGCCAGCCACTATCCGCCTGAGGCCGCGTTTCGACAGAAACTCAACGCCTTGATCCACCGCTCTCAAACCCAGGCCCGCGATATTTTCGATCTCGACCATTTGCTCCGCTCCGGCGTTTCGACCCAGGGAATGGCCCTGCCGCCGCAATGGCGCGAGGCGCAACAGAACGCCCTGTCCGTCTCGTATGACGTCTTCAAAAGCCAGGTGCTCTCCTTCTTGGCGCCGGACTACCAGGCCCAGTACGATGCCCCCCGAGTGTGGGATGAGATGGTGCTTCGCGTGGTCGAGTCACTGAAAGGAGGAACCCCGTGAGACTCCTCGCCGCCCTGACCCAACTCCAGGGTCTGAATCAACCCGTCATGGAGACGGGTGATATGGCCGTCGTTCTAGGCGTGGGGAAAGCCCATGCCAGCAAGATCGCCGCGCGCCTTGCCGAAGCGGGACATCTCCTGGCGTTACGGCGCGGGGTATGGGCCTTCCCGGGACGGATCGATACGCTGGCGATTCCGGAGCGGCTGACCGCCCCGCAACCAGCCTATGTGTCACTTCAGAGCGCGCTCTATCATCATGGCATGATTTCCCAGGTCCCCTCATCAGTCTATGCCGTGTCGCTGGCACGAACCCGGCGTTATGTGACGCCGCTGGGCGTAGTCTCGGTCCATCATGTGGCACCGGATTTCTTTTTTGGATACGAAACTCTGGGCGAGAAGGGCATTCGGCTGGCGCGCCCGGAGAAAGCATTACTGGATGTCTTCTACCTGTCCCCAGCCAAATCGCGACTGTTCTGCCAGCTTCCGGAAGTCGAGCGGCCGGATGGGTTCGACGTTCAGGAGGCGCATTGCATGATTGCCCGAATCCCGTTTCCCGCTCGGCGAAACATGGTGGCCGAACGATTTGAGCAGTGGCTTGAAGAGACCTGAGCTGCTCTTGTAGAAGGCGGTCCGTACCCCACCCTTCCTTCCCGCCCGTCTCGGCCACGATGTAGCTACAGTGAACACTCTTGTAGTCGCCCCGCTCCGTCGGGGCGTTGCCGACACGGCGACAGAGCGCCGTGGCTACAGAAGATAGCCATCCTGCCGCACTTCCTACCGGAACCTGAACACCGAGCCCGGCGGAAGCAGCTGCACCTCGTAGGCCCCCATATCCACGATGTTGTTCAGGATCCGCGGGCCGCCGGCCAGATCGACCGCGTTGGTCATCCACGACACGCTATTCGTCCCGCCGTTGGCACAGGGCGAACGCGGCTTCAGCCGATAGTCCCCCGGCGTACAGGTCAGGCCATATCCCGCACCCGTCGCCTCGAAGATCGGGTCGGCCACGCGGTTGCCGTTCGCGTCGGCCGTCAGTTCCGGCGCGCAGGAATACGCGAAACCGACCGCCGTATTGACGTTCGAAGAGACAGTCGCCCCGTTGTGGTAGATGATCGTGTTGGTGACCGTGCCCGTGGTCAGGTACAGCCCGCCACCCGTGCTACGCGTCTTGTTGCGTACGATCGTGCAGTTTTCCACCGCACCGCCGAGAAGCGTCATCCCGCCGCCATGGTCGCCTTCCACGCCGGTGTTATTGTCGTTCTGGTTGCCCATGAGCAGGCAGTTACGCACCAATCCCCCGAACACTACCATGCCCGCCCCGCCTTTGTTGCCTTCGCCGTAGGTGCTGCCGTAGATCGAGTTTGCGAGTGAGTTGTTGCTGATCGTACAGAAGTCAACGGTACCCCCGTACATGTCGATCCCGCCGCCATGACAGCGATCCGAAGACGCCAGACTGTTGCCGGAGATCGTCGAGCGCGTCACGCGGCCGCTGTTCAGCCAGATGCCACCGCCATACGTATTGTTGGCGCCGCCCTGATTCCCCCGGACCACACAATTGGTAACCGTGCCACCGGTCATGTAGATCCCGGCCCCGTAGTTCGGGTTGCCGCCGGAGGCCACGTGTCTGCCACGGTCGAGTCCGCCACCGTACCTCCGGTCATATAGATACCGCCGCCGGCAGCGCTCTGGTTGCCGGAGATCGTACAACGCAACAAGCTTCCCCCGCCGATCAGTTTCACGCCGCCCGCGCCGTTGACCGTATTGTTGGTGATGCGACAGTCCACGGCCATCCCCCCGGTCAGGTACAAGGCCCGTCCGGCCCCGCGATTCGCCGTCAGCGTGCAGTTCGTCACCGTCCCATTGAAAAGCCGGATCCCGCTGCCTTCGGCAAAACTGTCGAGACCATGCCTGACGGTCAGGCTGTCCAGCATGGCGCCGACCGCACTCATCGTCACGCAACGGGTCGCCGCGTTGCCGTCAAAAATGGTGGCCGCGGGGCCGTTCACACCATGCACGTCGATCGCCGCATCGAGCGTAATCGGCGCCGTCACGGTGTAGACCCCGTTCGAAACCCATACGGAGTGATGCGTGCCTCCCGCTGCCAATAGTGCTTTGATGGCGTTCACCGCGTCGTGAACGTTCGTCGCCGCCGTCGTCCAGTCGCTGTACGGATAGATGCTGGTTCCGTTCGTCGCGACAAAGGCGTCCGCATCACTGACCACCGTGATCAGGGCCTGCCGCACCACCTGGTCGCTCTCGGCCACGCCATTACTGGCCACGAGCCGGACCGTGTATGTACCCACCTGGTACACATTGCTGACCACACGCTGATCAGTGCCGGGACCATCCATGCTGCCGTCGTTGTCAAAGTCCCAATAGAAGCTCGCTCCATTGGTACTCGCACCGGCCACGGCAGCCGTGAAAACCACTGTGAGGGGTGCATACCCTGCGTTGGTGCTGACGGAGAACCCGCACCGGAAGGCGCCCGATGTCGGGTGCAGTTGCTCGTAGGCTCCCAGGTCGTGACGGGCCGTGCCGTCGCCATCGCCATCCAGCGGGCGGGGCACCCCCTCCCGGTCCGTCGTAATCGCCGCCAGATTCGTCCCGACATCGATAC
>CAYOIT010000002.1:31270-74861 GCA_964404035.1 uncultured Verrucomicrobiota bacterium
GGAGATGGTGACGTTGCATAGCCGTCCCGCCGTGAGACTCACGCCACCGCCGTTCAGGTAACTCTGGTTGTCGTAGATCGCGCAGTTCTCGACAGCACCGCCTTGCACTTGCACGCCGCCGCCGTCGGCGCCGACCGCGTTGACAGCATTCATGTTGGAGTTGCCGAAGATCCGGCATTTTCGCAGAGTGCCGCCGAACATGAGGACGCCGGCGCCACCGCCATACCCCTCAACGTAACCGCCCGGTGCCGTCGCCCCGGACATCGAGTTGCTGGAAATCACACAGGAATCGACCGTGCCGCCGAACATCTCCACCCCGGCGCCATGTGACCGCTGGGGGCTTCCGGAGAACTTGTTGCCCGTGATCAGGCAGTTCGCCACGGTGCCGTTGTTCATCCAGACGCCGCCGCCATAGCCGTTGTTCCCGCCCGAACGTGAGTTGTCGCGAATGACGCAGTTGGTGACCAGTCCGCCGGTCATGTAGATCCCGTTCCCATAGGCGGGATCGTTCACGCTCTTGTTATTGCGAATGGTGCAGTTCCGTACCGTGCCGGCGGTCATGTAGACCCCGCCGCCATCACTGAGCCCGTTGGTCGCCGTGAAGCCATCCAGCACGGCCCCGGCATGCGAGAGGACAAAACAGCGGACCGCGCCATTGCCGTTGACGATGGTGTTGGAGGCGCCGTTGAACCCGTGGAGCAACACCTGCTTGGAGAGCGCGATTTGTGCGCCGACCGTGTAGGTCCCGTTCGAGACCAGGATCAACTGGCCCGCCGGCGCCTGCGCCACCGCGTTGCTGATCGTCAGGAACGCATCACTCCAACTGTGCCCCCCGTGGGTGTCCAAGCCATTGGTCGCCACGTACCAGGTGCCATCGGCGATCGTCACCGTGGCATTGCTCGCCACGCCAACGAGATAGGGCCCCGGCGCCAGGGACAGTTCCACGGGCTCCGCCGGCTCCTCAATGGCATCCACGATGGGGGCGACAATCACCGCCGCCGTGGCGACGCCCGCTGGAAGGAGGACCCAACCGGACAACGCGGCATAGTCCACGCCGTTGGAGGCCGAACCGCCGAGGGTGTAGTTGATCGTCAGGCTGGAATTGGTGGCCCAATCCGGCCGGGAGACGGTGAAGGTACCGGTATCGGCCAGGATCTCCGAGGCCGAGGCATCCGTCGCCGACACCGTCACGTCACCCAATGCGAGTGAGGCCGACGCACTGGCCCATACGGCGTCGTTCGCGTTGGTGGCGGCATACCGGTAGAAGTAGGTCACATTTGGCGTATCCAGGCTAATGTTCACGCTGACCGGCCCCGCGACCTGCGCTCCCGCCAGAACATTGGTGTGTTGCCAGGCCGCGGCTACAGCGCCACCATCGTTCGTGCCCCAGTAGACGAAGACCGTGGTGTCCGCTGTTCCCGCTGAAATCAGCGTGCCGTTCAGTGTGGCCGACAGGGGGGTCACATCGCTCGCCGGGAGACTCTCGATCTCGGGGCTGATGGCCAGATAGCGGACGATCACAATGCCGGATGCGCCGGCGCCACCGGTGCCACTGCCGGCGCCACCCCCGCCGCTGCCGGTAAAGCTGGCCCCGGCGGTGGGAGCCAGGATGCTATGGTTGCCTCCGGCGCCGCCGATGCCGCTGCCACCCGAGCCCGGCGCCGGATTCGGCGCCTGCACGGTGTTACCCCCGCCGCCGCCACCTCCCGCATACACGGCGCTGACGCCGGAGATGGTATTGGTGCGTCCTCCGCCACCATTGTGCGTTCCGACGGAATTGGCCCCGCCCCCGCCACCACCTGATCGCGAACCACTTACGCAGGCTCCGCCGTTATAGCCCTGATTCGCCGTGGCCGTGCCGCCCGAGCCGCCAGTCCAGCCGCCGCCCCCACCGCCGCTGCCACCCGCCTTCCCCGCTGCACCACCGCCGCCACCCCCACCACCGCCGCCCGTCGTAGACAGAAACGCCGTAACGGAATTGGAGACGACCGATTTGACGCCGTTGTTGCCGCTACCGCCCGACACGCCGGTACCACCAACCCCAACCGTGATGGTCACCGTTCCCGTTTCTACGGCAAAGCCGTTTGTATAGATGTACCCGCCCGCGCCACCGCCCCCCGCTCCATTGCCGTCACCCGTGGCACCGCCCGCGCCGCCGCCCGCGACCACCAGCACCTCAACCGCGCCGGTGGCCGTAACAGTGAGCGTGCCGTCGTTCGTGAAAGTATGGATGCGGTAGCCGTCAATTCTCGCCAGGTTACCCCCCGTCGCATTGACAGCCGAAGCCGTCTGGGCGAACGCCAGAGCCACAACCGCTGTGGCTCCCAGATGCGAAACGAGACACTTTGGAATTGTTCTCATGCTGCCCCCTCCTGATGTCCATCCTACCCCAGTACGGCGGGCACTACGTTGCCCGCCGGCGCCACTGTCGAGTTCCCCTGCGCCGGGAATGCCGGGCGACGTAGCGCCCGGCCTCCTTCAGAAAACTCTAATGTCCCACTTCCTCTTCCCAGATCGCCGGGATGGCGGTGTGCGTGGCCGGCGATTCGCCGCGCCGTTGCTGCGCGATGCGGTCCATGCACACCGCCACCAACTTGGAAATGTCATACCCCAGGCGCATCACCGGCACGGCACTCTGGGTCGGATGCGGGAAGTTCGTTTGCGCCACCACAACCAGATCGCCGGGTCGCCCCGCCTCACCGGCCGCCCGCACGGGCACACCGGATTCCGCCAATCCGGCCGTCAGTTCCGGCACCAGATTGTCGTCGGTGATGACCAACCCATCCGGCCGCACGCCGGGCACACCGCACACCAGCAGTCGCGCGAGCCGGCGCATCGACAAGCCGCTCTCCGGACTCGCCGCCTGGATCCAATGGGGTTCCACCGTGAGCCCGCACGCCGTCGCGAGGGAAGGAATGCGCTCCACCTCCCGCCCATAGTGCCAGCCCGACAACATGACGACCGCCGCACGCTTGCACCCGCACGCGGCCAGTCGCTCGAACGCTTTCGGCAGGAAGCCATCCAAGTCCGGGTAGACCGTGGGGAATTCGTTGTGGACGGACTGCGCGGCGATCGCCACGTGCGGCAAGTCGCACGCCTGGGCCAGCAGCAACTCCAGCGCGCGTCGGCCCATGGGGCTGAAGGCGAAGACCACGCCCGCCAGCCGGGAGCCGAGCACGCACCGGATCAGTCTCTGGTGATCGGGCGTATCGACATGGAAATCGACCTCGTAGAACGGCAGAACCTGACGCTCAGCGCTCTGCCACCGCTCGGCCTCGCGTCGGATGGCGTGAAAGAACTGGGAGGTCGTCTGGGTGGCGCCGAACGGAAAAACAAACCCGAAGTTCGAGAGGTGGGGCGGATACGGGACCACAAAGGTGCCACACCGATGCCGCGTCTCGATGAAACCGGCTTCCCGCAACTCCTCCATCGCGGCTCGGATCGTGCGCGAATCGGCGCGGCAGAGCCGCTCCAGTTCCTGGTGGGTTGGAACACGAGCCCCGGGCAGGAGACTGCCGGCGACAATGCGGCTTCGGATGAAACTCAATACCTGTTCGCGCTTGTCCGGCGGGCGACCGTTTCTCGGAGTAGTGTTTTTTATGGTACAGGAAAAACAACCTATCACTTACACCTGTAGGTTATCAGGTGTCGCTGTGCCGGGCAAGAGGAATTTTCGGAGGGTCACGGTTCGGTGCCTCGAACCGCTGTTTGCCTTACGCGAATAGGTCGCGTCTCGTCCAGGATGGCAACGGCATCCCGCCTGAATAACTGCGGAGATTCAATCTGGAACTCAGCCGGCCGCGCGGCTGCGCCGCGAACAAACCCTCGGGTAACTTGCATGCGCGGTTCCTCCACAAGTACTTGCGTACGAAAGCAATCTGGAACTCAGGAACTCACGAAGAGTCCTTTGCCCTCCCCTTCCTGACTTCCTGAGTTCCAGATTTGTCCCTGTCCCGACGGGTCAAGTTATAGGCAAGGAAATCAGGAGTGGATGCGAGATCTCTTTCCCTGAGTTCCAGATTTGATTGTCATGGAGTAGGTTCAGGGTGAGTTCATTCGGCCAACGCCTTCGGCAATCGCTTGGTGAGAAAGGAGGCCAACTTGGAGGGCTGCGCCACCTCCAGTTCGGAAAAAAGCAAACGGCGCGGAATGGCTAGTGAGGTCAGAATGCGGCGGGCTTTCTGCAGGGTTACGACGGCAAGGAGCCGCTCCAACAGGTCGAGCATCCCCCGTTCGTCAAGGCGACCAGCGGCCATGGAAGCCTGCAGATCCGCCAGGTACGCGGGCATCAACTGCGCCAGAATGCGAATATGACGGGCGTCCTGCCGTCCGGTCTGGGGCAGGTCGGCAAGGTTGGCGATCTTGGCCTGCAACAGGGCGATGGGGCCGGGCACCCGCACCGCGACGCCGCTTGCGCCTAAGACGATGGTGTACGCCGGTCGGCAAAGGTCTTCATTCCCAATACCGTGAACATAGCGTAGGACCTCGACCGGCAAGGGACGCCCATCCGGGCTCACGGCGATGACAACCCCAATCTCGTTGGTGGCCGGCCCCTTGGTGAAAAACTGTGGTTTGACGCCAGCCACCTTGCCGATCAGAGAGAGCGTCTCCCGATCGCCAAGCACATCCATGTCCCGGGAAACAAACGGCGCAAGACCGGTAGTGCGGTCGTGGTAGTACAGCGCCCACAGGTTTACGGCCTGGCCTCCCACCAAGAACAACGGGGTGGCGGTTGCCAGCACCGCCGCAAACTCCTCGGGCTGTCGCTCGAGCGAATCAGGCAACGTTTCGTTTGGCATGCCTTCGTTCCAGTTCCAGGATGCGAATCTTACAGTGCGGAGCGATGATCGAGTTCCGGCCCTGCACGGCGCTCGGACTGACCAGTTGCAGGGCAAGAAGCACCTCGTCGAACTCGCGCTGAGCCCGTTTGAAGCGGGCCAGTTGCGCCGCCGTGGCGAAGCGGTCCGGCGGTTCGGGACAGAATGGCATGACCGCCGCCCGCAACCACTTGACCCGGGCCGGATCGTCGGCCCGGGCCTTCACCGTGTCGCGCACGGCCTGTCGCAAGAGCGCGACGACGGTCTTGCCTTCGCGTCGGGCGATCTCCGCCAGTGCGGCCAGTACGGCCGCGTGTTCCGCCAGACTCTGCCGGCGCTTTGTGCTCACGAGTTGGTTCGGCATGGCGACCATCCTTGTTAGGTTGATTCAACCTTTTACAGTATCTTCCACCAATACTCTTGGCAAGGCTCGTTTTCAAGAGATCAGGGTCAGCGACGGTCCGCCGTCTTAACGGCCTTTCGCCTTGTGCGACCCGTGCGGGGTCATTTCCATTTGACGCCATGGGACAGAGGCAACGCCTGGCTCTGCATGCCCTCCACAGCCTTGGCGACGGCGGTTACCCAAGGCAGACGTTTCTTCTTCCGCCTTACCGGAACATGAAACTGGTGCCAGTGGGCCCGTAGCCGCCCCATACGATGGTTCCGGGCTGGCCGGGATAGGTGGTCGCGAATCCGCCTGTGGCGCTATAGCGAACCTGGACGGCATTGGTGCTGGCACCGGGCGACATGGACCAGACCGCGAGCCGGCCGCCACCGCCTCCGCCTTCGTAACTATAGATTCCATTGGCGAAGTTTCCACCATCCACACGGAGTTCACCGTTGGTGCTGCCCATGAACCGTCGACACGTAATATAGATGCCTCCTCCCGATCCGCCCCCGGCAGACTGAGTCACGGCACGCTGCCCCTTCGCCGTAATCGTGCCCTCAAGGCTCACGCGGTTTACGACCTCCAGGTGCACCAGCCCACCGCCCGCGCCGGCATAGGATCCGTTCAAACCGCCGCCCCCGCCGCTGCCACAGTGGACCGGCGCATTGGAGTCCCCGTAGATTCCTCCGCCAGGTCCCTGGTAACTCCCAGTCCCGGGTTGATAGCCGCCCTGCCCGCCATAGCTCCCGCCGCAGGTTCCTTTGCCCCAGCCACGGCCTTGGCCCGGCACCCAGAACTGTTCATACGCCCCACCGCCTGCCGCGCAGCCCTTGCCATCGGCATCAAATCCGCCGCCTGGTTGGATCGTAACGTTCGCAGCCCGGAACCAGGGCGAACCACCATCGATCGGATGTGAGTAGGGGTATATCCAACAGTTCGTGGCGGCTGAAACATCGCCCCCGATGTCCACCAGAGCTGTATACGCATTGGTGGTTCCATTCGTGGAACCACCGTAGACGTACAGATCTCCACCGTTGGTCAAGGTCAGATTGCCTCCCGCTCTCAGAATCAGGTTGCTCACAAGCAGATACGCGGATGCGCCGCTGATCGACACGTCGTGTGCGACCGACAGATCGGCGGATGCCACCCGCAAGGCCCCGCTGACCGTCAGGCTCGCGGCATTGAACAACGTCGGATCGACGATACTGGCCGTCCCCGAGGCGATGGTGATGTCATCCTCACGATTCGGCACCCCGGCTGGCGACCAGTTGGTCGGACTCAACCAATCGCCTGTCCCGGTCCAAACCCGCGCACCCGGGGTCTGACTGGCGAAATTGGCCCGTATCGTCCGCGCCTGGTTCATCGTGACCGTCAACGGGTTGTTCGTATGACTCCCCGCCGGAACGCCCGTATCCGACCACATCAGGAAATAATAGCCGCCGTTCGTCACGGCCGTGAGCGTCACCAGCGTGCCGTTCGTATACCAGCCCGACACAGGCGTCTGCAACGCACCGTTCGTGTTCGCCGACGCCGTCAGATAGAACTGATTGGTCCAGAGCCAGGTCAGAACAACGTTCGTATTCAGTTGGAAAATCGCCTCCGTCGTGGAACCGTTCGTGATAAGGGGCCCGGTATCGATCTGCAACGTCCAACCGAGACAGACATAACGAACGCCGTTGGACTCGTCCGCGGGATTATTCACACTGTTGGTCACCCAGTCGCCCTGCAAACCGCCATTCGCCCCATAGTCAAGGGATGAGGCGGTGCCATGCCGAGTCGGACTTCCGGCTATGGTCAGATTGAGATAACCGGCGGTCAGCGCCCGCACGACCGTCCCGGATGCGCCGGGATAACCGCTCCCGCTGGCCCCGCCGTCGGAGGATATCGTGCCGTCGAAATTGTCGATCCGCGAGTACATCGCAATGCGTCCACCGCCGCCACCGCCGGGTGTCCCCCCGACGGCATTGGCAGCGCCCCCATTGGCACGGATCGTCCCGAAGGCCACATCGAACGCATCGGCCTGCAGGCAGATACCGCCGCCCGCGCCGCCTGCGCCGGCTGTGCTGCCGTTACCATTCGCGGTCACCGTTCCGTCGATCCTGGCGATGCCGTCGATTTCCATGGCGATCAGTCCCCCACCCGCTCCACCGGGGTTGTTGGCGGGCTGGCCACCGCCGCCTCCGCTGCCGGCCTTCATGGGGGTGTTCGAGCTGTCATAGACGCCACCGCCGGCATATCTGCCGCCCTGACCCCCATGGCTGCCTCCGCCATACTGCGCGCCCCATCCGGGCCCGGAACCGACCGTCGTACTGGATGCCCAACCTAAACCATCGGCGTTGATACCCCCTCCCGCATTAATGGCGAGCCCTCCCACCTGCCAGAAGCACGAAGCACCATTCGTATTCATGGAATAGGGATAGATCCAGCAGTTCGCAGCCACCGACACCGTCCCCGTCACTCCGATCACTGCGCCATAGTTTGTGGAACCCGAACGATAGGCCGTATTGCGAAGGTGCAACGTGGAACCGATGGCGGTATTGGTCAGAACCAGATTGCCACCGCACGTCATATCCAACGGCTTCAGATCCAACAACGATCCGATCAGGGTCAGATCGTTCGACACGCAAAACGCGAAGTTAGTCTCCTGGAACGTGACTTGGGAGTTGGTCAGGGTCAGACTGGGAGGGCTCCACTGGTTGAACCCATAGTAGAGCCCGTTCCAGGCCACCGTCAGATTCGTGCCCAGCAGCTGGCTGTCGGGAAGATGGATGGTCCCGCGTCCCGCTTCGGCAGTCCCTTTGAAGCCGCGGTCGCAGGCAAGTCCCGCCACCGCTGTGCCCGGGGCCACGGCGGTGTAACTGACCGCAAGCCGGCCACCCCCCCCATGGCCGCCGTAGGAACCCGACAGCGACCCGCCGTTCGCCCGCAACACACCCCCGGTCCCTCCGCTCGTTCCGCAGGTGATCCAGATGCTCCCGCCGGCACCGGCCGAGCTGTTGGCCACATTCTGTCCGTTGGCGGTAACCGTTCCGTTCAGGCTGAATAGTCCTGGGACACGAAGGCGCACCACCCCTCCCCCCGCCCCTGCGGCAAACCCGTCGTTCTTACCGCCGCCACTGCCCGGTTCCGTCGGCGCATTCGTGGAATCGTAGAGGGGCCCGAGATTACTGCCGGTGCCGCGTCCGCCGTGACTTCCCCCCCCCCATAGGAGCCACCCGCTCCGGGTCCATAACCGGACGAATTGAGGTATTTTCAATGTTTTTAAGGGGTATCCCTTTGACTGGCGGAACCACAACCTGTAGCGCGAAAGGATTCACCACCCGCTTCGCTGGAGGCACTGAGACACGGAGAGGAATTCGCACGGAGAATAGCTCTGCCTGCGCCTCGGAAACCCAAGTGTTGAACGAATTTCTCATAGGGCAGGAACTCTGAGGAAGCCGGTCAGGATCATATTAAGGCTCAGGCCCTATGAGAAATTCGTTCAACGTCTTCTCGGGAGGAAGGAAGAGGCAGGGCAGGATGAGGTTTTCTCCGTGCCAACTTCTCCGTGGCTCCTCTTTCTCCAGCCTGCCCGCCGTAGCCTTGGCGAAGGAGGGCGGAGCGGGTGGTGAATCTTCTCCTCCTTGCAACCACAAGGTTAGGGGCTACGCCAGTCAAAGGGATACCCCTTATGTTTTTTGATCCTTGCCACGCCGGACAACACGCATTGCCCAGGCGTGGAAATTTCAGGCGGGCGATCAACCGTAACCCGGTGTGGCACGGGTTTCCAACCCGTCGCCCGGGCCGCAATGAAGAGAAGAGGCTACGGGTGAGACACCCGTGCCACCTCAAGAAAGCCACACACCAGAACGTGTAAGGGGTTCCGGCTATACGAGGTTAGGCGAGGATTGGAAAGACCTTACCGGATCCGCCCGGCGATGGCCTGGTTGGTGGCCTCGCGCGCGATCTCCGTCACCCGCATCCCCTCTTCGGCCGAGGTCAGAAGGCCCGAGGGATTCCCATGGAGGGCCTTGGACCATTCGGAATACAAGCCCGTGAAATCTTTCTCGTGATGAAACGCCAGCGTGTGCAGGCCATCGCCGTCGGAGAGGGTGAGCGTCTGGGCATGGCGGTCATACCGGATCACCCCTTCCGTTCCAATCAGTTCGTACACAAATTCGGAGCGCTTATGCGACGCCGTGTGGTGATAGGAATAACTGATTTCCACCATCGTGTGCGCGCCATTGGCATGGTCGAGATGCAGCCACAAGTGGTCGGGAGCCTCATACTCGTCCACCCAGGCACCGTGTCCCGAAAAACGAACCACATCCGAGCCCAGCCAGAAGAGGGCCAGGTCAATCTGATGCGTGCCGCAATCCACCATCGGCCCGCCTTCCAGCATCCGGTCCTCACGCCGTTTCTGAATGATGCGCCGGCCGTCGGGGGTCGCGCTGTACTTGCCGTGGAGATCCCAGTTGTAGATCAGCCGCAGCGACCGGACCGCGCCGATCGCGCCGGCCTTGACCATCTCCCGTATCTTCAGGGCGCTGGGACTGAACCGGTAGCAGAAGGCCGTGTGCAGCGGAACTCCCGCCAGCTTCATCGCGGCGATCATTTGTTCGGCCTCCGGGCGATCCATGGCCAACGGCTTCTCGCACAGCACCGGAAGCTTATGGCGCGCGGCGGCCAGCACGTTTTCCAGATGGCAGGGTGCGGGCGACGTGATGGTAACCGCCTCAATGCCCGACCGGAAGAAGGCCTCGGCATCGGTGAAGCTATGCGGCACACCGTACTGCTCCTTCGCTCGTTTCAGATTGGCCTCATTCGGGTCAAGCAGGGCATACAGGCTCAAGTCCCCAACCTCGCGAATGGCCGGCAGATGCCCGTACCCCGCCACCGCTCCACACCCGATCAAACCGATTTTTTTCACAATGATCTTTCCTTGCTGTTTTGTTGGTGCCCTGGCGCCAACCTTCGGAGTGCGGCAGTTCGTGACTGCCGCCTTTCTTTTCCCCGCCCAACGACAAGGAGGTAGGGCGGGGCCGCCGGACCCGCCGCTCTTCTCAGCTTTTCGGACGGCCCACTTGAAGCGGTCCTGCAACAAAGCAGTGAAGGGATGCGGGGCACCGAAACAGAGCACTCCGGAAGTCAACAACTCAGCTTTGCATCCGTACCAAGTATCCCTGGAAATGTCAAAATATCAGGCCATGTTTTGACCTTGGTTTTGACCTTGGTTTTGACCTCGGGCACATCACACTTTGAATACGGCCGTTCGCTACTGGCGCCTTGGCTTTGGTGGGCGCGAAGAAAGGTGCCGTAAATACAGTGACGTATCCGACCGGGTGGACACCGGTGTCCCTACCGGCGTCAGACCGCGCTGGGACAGCTCGGTCCACCTTGAAGAAGACGCCATCGGCAACCGTAAGCCGCTCACTTCTTAACGGGAACGGCTTTGGCTTCCGCCTTGGCCTTCTTATCGGCTTCTGCCTTGGCCTTTTTCTCCGCCTCAGCGGCGGCCTTCTTCTCGGCCTCCGCCTTCTTCTTCTCAGCCTCAAGACGGACACGCTCAGCCTCCGCCGCTTCCGCCGTCACCCCCACATGCACCCACTTGATCTGGCCATCCACGATGTTCTCGGGGATCAGCATCAGTTCGTGTTGTCCGGCAGGCAGATCCAGTTCGGCCGCCAACTGCAGCACCACTTCCTCCTTGGCGGACTCAATGACAATCTGCCCATAGGCTCCTCCCCCGCGAATGACGACCTCCTGAGTGTCGGTCTTGACGGGAATCAGGCGGCCGATCTCCTTGCCGTCTAACCGGGCCACCAGGGCCATGGGCAGGCGCGGTTTCTTCGGCACAACCGCATAGTACACCTCCAACACCTGTTCCCACTGGGGCAGACTGCTGGGTTTCCCGTCGCTGTAACGGCACCTTCCTTCGAACGTGACCATGGTCTTGCCCGGCGCCTTCACGTCGAGGTAGTAGGCCATGCCGTGCCAGAACCGCATATCACCGTTGAGCACGTTGGCGAGCTGCGCATAAACCAGATTCGTTCCTTCCATCATGTAGGGATGCCCCGCCTTGGGATCGAAGCTGGCGGGAAACGCCAGATAGCCGGGGGTCCAGGGTTTCTGCCACTTGGCCTCCTCTTTCGTCGGCGGCTTCGGTCCCTGGCCGAAATCGAGCACCAGCGGCCGCGCCCCCTTGGAGGTCTTCAGCCCTTTGGCGGTCAGCACCACACCCGCCGGCACGCCCTCCGGCGCGCCT
Source organism: uncultured Verrucomicrobiota bacterium (assembly GCA_964404035.1). GTDB lineage: Bacteria > Verrucomicrobiota > Kiritimatiellia > CAIKKV01 > CAITUY01 > CAMBRF01. Next base: position 42,720 of record CAYOIT010000002.1, read on the forward strand.
CGCAGATGGAACTCGCGGGCCAGCCGGTCCCGTGTCCGGGCGACGCTTTCGCCCAGCGTATCGGCCGGCAAACCGGCCAAGGCGTTGGCGCCGGCCTCCAGCCCCGTCACCTCCGTCGCTTGAATCACCACGCTGCCGACTCGCGGCCCCAACGTCCACGGCAACCCCTGAACGACCGCACGCCCAGGCCCCGGAAAGCTGCCGGAGACTTCCGGCCATAGGTAGCCTTCCGAAGCAAATCGACTCACGATCGGATTACGATTCGTGCTGCCCGCCAGATCCAGAAGGATCAGCGGCTTCGCCGAACGCCAGCCGCTCGCGCCCGACCACCAGTCGACGAGGTTATTGTTGGCCGCGCGCTTGACCGAGCCGATCGCCCCGCCGCCAAGGACCACGGCATTGTCGCTGGTCTGCGTGGACGTGAGGGTGTACCAGAGCCAGAAGTTGGTTACCGCCGGTGCGATCCGGACCTCAACCGTCACGCCCCGCTTCGCCAGGACGGCCTTCACCTGTTCAGCCACCGGCGCCAGGGCCTCGGCCTGCTGGCCAAAAAGGGGCAGCACGACGGAGGCGCCGTTGGTGAGGATGCCGTCGATCGTCGCCACATCGCGAACGATGACCCGATCCATCCACAACCGCGCCATTTCCGCCGGTGCCGCAGGGGCCTTCACCGTGACCGGCAGCGAGGCCACGCGTCCGTTGAGCAGGCTCCGGACACTGAGTTTCCAGTCCCCCGCCGGCACATTGGCCGGCACAGTCACCTGCATCGAAAAGGCGCCGGCGCCATCGGTGCCGCGGTAAAACGCGCGGTCGACGGCCCCATCGGGGCGGATCCATTCGACATGGAAAGGCAGCGCAGCCTTGAGCGCCTGGCCCTTTTCGTCGCGGAACCCGACCGAGAAGGCCAGCGTATCGCCGGCCGTCAGAGTCTGCGTGGCCTTGAGATCCGTTTCGCCCAGTTCCCGGGGCAGCCGCGCAAAAACGCGGACCGGCAGTTCCGTCAAGTCGCAGGTGAAGGCTTTGACCTTGCCCATCGCCGCCTCGGCGGTGCAATCGTAAAGGAAACCCTCCACCGGGCCGACCGGTTGCAGCGTCTCCTTGACCCGGTACCAATCGGCTTGAGAACTGATACTGGAGTCGTTGACGGCGATCGTGTAATGCGCATCCGGCCCTCCGTTGAGAGACATCAGGGTTAGCACCGTGTCGGCCGGGGCCGCCGGGCTGCGGAATTCAGCATGCCCCACATCACCCAGCGCCGCGGCAAAGGCGGGCGCCCAGTTTGTGTAGAGCGTCTGGAAATAGGTCGTTTCGTTCATCCCCGGCGGCGGCCGGACCGAACCGATATTATGGGGGCGCCCCTGCGGCACCATCGGCAACGTCACATCCACACGTGTGGAGCCCTCGAGCGGAATCAACGTCGAACCATCCGTCAGCACCTTGCCGCCACCTGCGGTAAAGGCCGCGAGGCGTGACATCACCTTCCACGGCAGCGGAACCGTCTGTCCGCCGATCATCAGGGCCTTGGTGTTGATCCCTTTCTCGACAATCTCCTCCTCCGTGATAAGTCTCGGCGTGTAGCCCAGGCGGGTCAGCAAGACCAGCGAGTTGTACATGGACTGGCCGTAGACCGTGGTGATCGGCTGACGCAGACACTGCGTCTTGGAATACAGGACCGCCACCCCGTGATCCCCCTGGCCCTGCAGCGCCAGGGTGGCAAACCGGTCCATGAACTCCCGCCCGGCCAGCAGTTCGTTGCCCGCCGGTTTCCCCTTGATGTTCTCCCAGTGTGTCTCGCCATTCATCCCGCCAAAAATATTGCTGAAGCCTTCCAGAGAGAAACCGATGCCGGACCCATGGTGCGGCAGGATATGGGCGGCGACGCGCAGGAACTTGCCCGGCCAGTCCGCGCGGTGATGGGCAGAGGCCAGCGCATTGCTGAGCCAGACCGGCTTGTCCTCGCCGTTCGCATCCAGCAGCGCCGCCACCAGCAGCCACTGGAAGTAGTAATCGGGACCGCCGACCTGGTCATTCCAGGTGGACTGATAGCGAAAGTCGAGTGGACGGTAGGCATCCGGCAGGTACTGGCCGTTCTGGACCGTGGAGTGATCGGTCTGGACGCTGGAGGTGAAGCGCAACCCGGGAACCGCCGACAGCACATTGCGCATGTAGGTCGCATAATTGCGTCCATAGATCCCCATCTGGAAGGCGTGGTAGGCGTCAATCCGCTGCTCCATGGCCATCCGCTCCGCTTCCGGCATGGCCTTGAAATACTTGGACGCCTCAGCCAGCCAGTCCCGCGTGGGCATATCGATCACCGGCGCGTATTCCGGCCGGCCAATGCTCAGGAAATAGCGGATCATCTCAGCCGAGGTCACGTGGTCCAGGCCCGTGCGGCGCTTGAACTCGGCCCATTTCAATTCATCTTGCTGTTTGATGTCAGCGCGCAGGGCCACTTCCTCGTCGGGCTTCCAGCCCCAATAGATCAGGAGCATCTTGCGACCACCGTCATTAAAGCCGGTGGGATCCCAATCGATCCAGAACCCGGCGTAATTCGGGTAACGCAGGTTGGAGAGAGCGTTGAGCACCTTGCGCTGGCTCATGCCGTCGAGTTCTTCCGGGTCGCAGATGACGGGAACGAAACTGCTGGGCCGCGTGGTGGGATTCTCAAAATAGAGGGTTCCCGCCCGCGCCAAGGTGTCCAACCGCGCGTCACGCCCTCTCTCGGCGGTGGCAGGATCCATCATCGCCGTCATTCCTGTCTCCATGAGGTTTGACGCCGTCTGGTCCCAGAATGACTTACGGAAGGCGTCCCGCGCCGCCACGTTGGTACCGAACGAACCGTCCTTTTGCCATCCAATGCCGGGCATCGTCTCGTCCTGCAGCGACGCCACCGAGCGCCGCTCCACGGCCGTCAGCGTGAAACGGTCGACGACGGTCATGCCGTTGACTTCCAGGGCATAGTCCCCCGGCGCCAGCCTGGCCGTATCCAGCAACAGTGTTCCCGGCTTGCCGGAATACAGCCGCATCCGACCAAGGGTGGGACTAACCGCCTCCAACACGACCGTCTCATTGGTGCTCTTCACGGCCAGGGGGACCAGTTCACCGACAAAATGCGCCGTACGGGAAAGCGGCATGATCAGCGAGGCGGGCGGTGTCGGCGGATTGGTGGCAACAGGGGCCGGGGTGGCAGGTTCGGCGATCGCGAGCCCTCCGATGGAGAGTTGGGCAACAAACGCCAAGGCGTGCAGACAACGTGATTTCATGAAAATCTCCTGTTCTCTCACAAGGGAGGGACAACTCGACTATCGACGCCAATATACCTAACAGCCGTATTGATGTATATCGTTAAAACGAGGATCTGCGTCTTGCGGCGAAGCCGCCTTGGAGTGCGGCAGTTCGTGACTGCCGCCTTTGCCCCGGTTGGCGTACCGCAAGGCGGCAGTTGGACTGCCGCACTCCATGGATGGCGCTGGCGCGCCATCGAAGACGCGGCCACGTGAACGGAGTTACCCTCCCGCGAGATACTGCTGGAGTTCGGGCGGCGTGGGCCAATCGACCTGGGCATGCTGCTCGCGCAGCATCGACCGAAGCCGTTCGGGAGCGACTTCGGACATAGGGAGATCCTTCTCGCAGGCCAGAAACGCCGCAGTTCCCGCCGCCTGACCGAGTTGCATCATCGTCCGCGACAAACGGCAGCTTGAGGCCGCCAGGGAACTGAAACCGGCCCCGCGACAGGCGACCAGCAGATTCCGGTACCCCTTGGGGATGAGGCAACCGAACGGTACGCCGTACGGTTCGGTCAGTTCCCCGCACCCTCCGCCTGCGCCATGCCGGTCCAGCGCGTGATCGGCAACGGCAATGAGGTCGTCCTGCCGTTGTCCGCTGAAGCCGGCCTTCAGTTGCTGCTCGGCGAGCACGACCTCCCCCACGACGCGCCGCGTCTCCCGCACGCCCAGCGCCGGAGAGATCCATTTCAGCCGGAACCCGCGAAACTCCTCATAGCGCGTCTGCAGATCGGCCCAGTGCGCCAGCACGCGACGCCGGCATTCCTCGTACGCCGCCGCCGGTCCCAGTTGCATGAACTCTTCCCCCTCCATGCTGGGCAGCATATTCAGGTTCAGATCGCCATTGGGGTAGTGATAGATCCCCGTCACCGGGAAATCCTTCCGCCACCAGCACGCCACGGCCGGTGTTTCGATCGCCGGCGTGGGAACGGGGGTGGTACGATACAGGAGCGTCACGCCGTTCACGCGGGCGTTGGGGTGTTCCGGGGCGCTGGGTTCACCGAAGCGGTCCCGTGATTCCTGGCCGGTCATCGTCTCGCAGCCGGCCGCCACACACACCAGGGCATCCGCCGTGCCATCGACCACCACGCGTGCCTGAACCGTCGCGCCATTGCCCAACACAACGCTTTCAACCCGCCCATGGGCGGTACGGACCTCCGCCAACGCCGTATTCAGCAGAATTCGGCAGTGCCCGGTTTCAATGAGCATCAGCTTCATGACGGCATCCATCGCCTCAGGCTCAAATACGACGCCATGCCAATACTGGCGACAGAACGCTTCGGCCTGCGCCATCCCCTTCGAACCGTAACGCCGCAGCGAATCGACATAATGGAGGGAGGGATCGATCAAAGCCTCCCCACCTGGAATGAACCCGCGCGCCGGCCAGCAGATATGCCGGCCGAAGGAGTAAATGCCGACCGCCTGCGGAATCTGGAGCAGCCGACGGTAGAGGTCAAAGGGAATCCCCGTGCCCCCCACCCCGGGTTCCCAGCAGTTGACGCCACCCCGCACGGAATTGCCGCCAAGCTGATCGCTCTTCTCGACCAGCACAACCTCGAGGCCCAGACGGGCCGCCGCCAAAGCAGCCGCGAACCCGCCGCTGCCACCACCAACAACACACACATCAACTTGCATATTGGATCCTCAATTACCAACTACGAAACACGCGGAATTCGCGAAAGCCATTGATCATCTGTCTTGGTTTTTTCGCGTCTTTCGCGTGTTTCGTAGTTCAGATTCTTGTCCGGGATTGAAGATCTATCCTTTCGGCTGGGTCGTCCACGGCCAATCATCGGTCTTGAACGGCGAGGCAGGCAACCCGGCGCCATTACACAGATTGCAGGCGGGATTATCCGCCCACGCATACCGGACCGCCGCGGGATTCGCCACGTGGGGATGCCGCACCATGACGGTATTCCCCTCGATCCGTGCCCAGGCCCAATGGAAGACACGATCCGCACCGGCAACGGTAAAGCCTCGCACGGCACCACCGTCATGGGTCACCAGTCCGCCATCGACCCGATCAAAACTCACGCGCATCACCCCGTCTCTTGGCTCCCACGACTTGAGGACGGGACCCGATCCCGCCAGCCGCTGCCCGTAGACGCTGACCAGCGCCGAGTAGGCCAGGCGTCGGCCGACATCCTGTTTGTTGGTGGGATGAATATCCGCGCCATCACCGATATCGATCGTGACCGCCATGCCCGTGTTCGGCTCGCGCAGCGTCAGGCGTTGGGCTTCGCGCAGTTCCGCCCAGGCGCTCTCGCCGGGCTTCGGCTGTTCCGGCATGTAGTTCGCCAACTGCACAAAATGGAAAGCGAAATCGCCCGCCGGTGCAGGCATCCCCCAGGCCCGACGCCAATCCCGGATCATCGCGGGGAACAGCGTGCCATACTGGTGCGCACGTCCCGCATTGGACTCGCCCTGATACCAGATCGCGCCGCGTATGGGATAGGGCAGCAAGGGGGCAATCATCCCGTTGAACAGGCTCGCGGGAGTGTTGGGATTGCCGTTCCCCAGCGGTGCGGGCGGCGGCTGCGGGTTGATCTTGCCGAAGTTCGCCTCGACACGGTACTGCCAGTCACCTGCCAGCGGAATGGCCTCGCTGTCCTTGCTCCCGGCAGGACCCAGGCGCATCTGACCGGCATTGCCGATGAAGCCGCCCGCATACAGGTGGCTGAAGATCCGCACCGCCACCACATTGCGCCCGGCTTTCACCAGCCGGCCGGGCACGGTATAGCTGCGCGGCGTACACCAGGAGTCGCTCCGCTGCTCCAGGGTAATGCTGCCGACCTGCTCGTTGTTGAACCACGTGATGTCCGACTTGTCGCAGGCGCCCAGGCAGAGTTGCAGATCCTTGCCGGCCCAGGCAGACGGAACTTCCACCTCGCGCCGGAACCAGAGAATGCCGCTGAAATCCAGCCCTTTGCTCTGCCAGGCGCCGGGCACCTCCATTGTCCCCCACCCTTCCGCCGCGGGCTGCGGTGCGGCCCAGCCGCGTGCCCAACCTGTGTCGCCCGAGTCCTTCATCAGCATCTTTTCCCAGGCCGCATAACGCGCCTCATGCTCCTGTCGTGCCGCCAGATCGTTCATAAGCTGATCCGCCTCCGTCACGAGACCGCGCAACGCCGGTTCGGCCATCAACCCCTCGCGACTCGTCCACGCTTCGGCCAGAGTCCCGCCCCAGGAGGTATTGATGATTCCCACAGGAATTCCGCCCAGGCGCTGTTGCAGTTCACGGCCGAAGAAATACCCCACCGCGGAAAAACTGCCCACCGTGCCAGGGCTGCACACCGCCCACTTCCCCTCCGTGTCGGTCTGGGGCTCGACGATCGCCTTTTTCGGCACCGTGAACATCCGCAGGTTCGGGTGTTGCGCCGAGGCGCTCTCCGCAGCACTGTCCAGGCTCATGGCCACACACCATTCCATGTTCGACTGGCCGGACGCGATCCAGACCTCGCCCACCATCACGTTACCGACCGTCTCGCGATCTTTCGCACCTTGAACGGTCAGGCTGTGCGGGCCGCCCGCCGGCAGCGGCGAAAAGGAGACACGGAACGCCCCGGACGCCTCCGCCTTGGTCTTCTGCGTCTGGCCGGCGAGCGAAACCGTGATCGCCTCACCCGGTTCCGCCCAGCCCCACACGGGAAGGGGAATATCGCGCTGCAACACCATGTTTTCGGAAAACAGACTGTTCAATTTCATTTATGAGGGTCCTTCTGTGATCAGGTAAATAAGCGGCAAAGCATGCCACGGGAAAGTTAGCGATGCAATCCTTCGAAAAGATCAACCCGATGGTGCGCCAGCACCATCCTTTGGAGTGCGGCAGTTCGTGACTGCCGCCTTTGCCTGGGTTGGCGATACGTAAGGCGGCAGCCACGAACTGCCGCACTCCAAGGCGGCTTCGCCGCAGGAAGTGAAAGCGCCACCCTGCGGCGTGGATTATCCTTTGTAGTCGGGATTGGGTTGCGGGAACCTGGCGCCCACGCCCTCGCGCCAGCTTGCGAGGCGGGCGTGCAGGTCGCGGGTGAGCTCCGGGTGCAGGCCGACCACGTTACGGGTTTCGCTCAGGTCTTCGCGCAGATTGTAGAGTTCAAGACGCCCGTCCTCAAAGAACTCGATGAGCTTCCAGTCGCCCAGCCTCACGGACGAACCCGGAGTTCCACCCTGGTTGCCATAGTGCGGGTAATGCCAGAAGAGCGGGCCCCGGTCGATGTCACGCTCCCCCTGCAGCACCCGCAGAAAACTCACGCCATCCACATGCTGTCGCGGCCGCAAAGGCAATCCCGCCGCCTCCAACAGCGTGGGGTACAAGTCGGGACTGGTGAGGGGCGTGCAACACCTCGTGCCGGGCTGGACCCGGCCCGGCCAGCGGACCAGGTACGGCTCGCGCGTGCCGCCCTCATACATCCAGCCTTTACCCTCGTGCAACGGCAGGTTGCAGGTGGGCGACCCTTCCGCCGTGGAGACCCCGCCATTGTCGGAGGTAAAGATCACCAGGGTGTTCTCCGCCTGGCCGGAATCCTCCAGGGCTTGCAGCACACGGCCGATATTCGCGTCCAGATTCTCCACCATCGCCGCGTAGACCGGATCCGACTGCAACAGGCGACGGATCACTCGCTCGTGCTGTTTCTTCTCCATGGGGAACGGCTCGCCTTCCTCCAGGGCCTTGACTTTATCCAGGCCAAGCGCCCGGGCCTTGGCCTTGTACTTGGCCACCAGTTCCTTCGGGGCTTGGATCGGCGTGTGCACGGCGTAATGAGACAGATGGAGGAAGAAGGGACGCTCAGCCTTCTGCCGGATCAGCTGTACCGCCTCATCGGTGAGATGATCAGTCAAATACTTGCCAGGCTCGGCATCCGCCAGCGTCGGCATGCCCCAGGGGCTGAAGTACCCCTTGATCGGCATGCCCCACTCGCACCCTCCGACATTTACATCGAAACCGTGGTCCGTGGGATAGTGCCCCGGTCCGCCCAGATGCCACTTGCCGACATGCCACGTCCGGTAGCCGCCCTCACGCAGGGCCGCGGCCACGGTGGTTTCGGTGCTGGGCAGGCCTTTGAGATACGGGGCTTCAATCAACTGTCCCTTTAACGGGTGCCAGCATCCCCCCCAGTCAATCCAATCGGTGGTCCCCACCGTGGCGGGGTACTTGCCGGTCAGCAGACTGGCCCGCGTGGGTGAACAGACGGGACAGGCCGCATACGCATCGGTGAACAGCATGCCCTGCGCGGCCAAGCCGTCGAGGTTCGGCGTCTCGTAGAAGGTGCTGCCGGTACAGCCGAGATCACGCCAGCCCATGTCGTCGATCAGGATGAAGAGAATATTGGGTTGTTTCATGGTGGTCCGTACTCCTCTTTCAATTCAGGCAACACCCGCTCCAGAAGCGCTGCCCCCATTCGGATTGTCGATCGTCCCACGCCTCCCGCAACCGGATCAGTTCCTGGCGCAACTGCGACAGGGTTCCGGCATATTCGGGAGACGTCGCCAGATTCCACAGTTCCCATGGATCCGCCTGCAAATCGAACAACTGGGTCATGCTGTGCCGGCCGTTGACGACATACTCGATCAGTTTCCATCGTTCGGTGCGCACCCCGCGGTGCTTGTCGGCGTAGGCCAGGTACAACGCGTTGCGCCCCTCCAGTACGGCGGGCACTACGCTGCCCGCCGACGCCGGGCGACGTAGCGCCCGGCCTACTTGATCGAGGCGCATGGCCGACCCCAGATCCAGCCCTTCCACACTGGCCGGCGTCTTGATGCCGGACAACGCACACAACGTCGGAAAGATATCGAGCAGATACACCTGAGCCGGCGTGCTGATTCCCTGCGGCACGCCCGGCCCGGCCAACATCAGCGGCACACGCACGCTGTGCTCATACAGGTTCTGCTTGCCCATCAGTCCATGCTGACCCAGAGCCAACCCGTTGTCGCCACAAAGCACAAAGATCGTATCGTCGAGCTTCCCCCTCCGGCGCACCGCTTCCACAATATCGCCTACACGGGCATCCAGATGGGAAATCATGGCGTAGTATTCGGCCAGGTGCCGTTGGATCTCGTCGGGGTTCCGGGGAAAACCCGCAAGCATTTCGTCACGCAGGTGGAGATCCCCGTTGTCGAAGGGATGTCCGCCCATGAAGTTCGGCGGCAACGGGATGGCCGCCGGATCGTACAGATCCAGATATTTCCGAGGCATGGTGCGCGGGTCATGCGGCGCCAGGAAGGCGACATAGGCCAGGAAGGGCGCCGGATCACGGTAGCCTTCGAGAAACTCAACCGTGGCAGCAGCGATGATATCGGTGGAGTGTTTCCCGGAATGGATATGGTCGCACATCCGTTCCCTGGTGGCATTGGACGTCCACGGGTCATCGACGACCAGGCACCGCTTGTCGTACTTCCCTGAAGGATCGAGATCGAACACGGGCACATTCCAATGATCGGCCATGCCGCCAAAAAAGATCTCCGCCCCCTCCGTGAAACTCCGGTGAAATGCCGCGGTTCCATTGTGCCACTTGCCGGTGCCGAACGTGCGGTATCCGGCGCCCCGGAAGGCCTCACCCAGCGTCGTGTGCCCGGGCGGAATCTCCTCGCCGGAGCCCTGCAGATGAAACAGCGTGCGCCCCGTATTGAGCATGGCCCGGCTGGGCATGCACACGGCACCGTGCGTCCCGCAGGGAATGCAGGCCTGTGTAAAATGCACACCGCGCCGCGCCAGGGCATCCATGTGCGGCGTTTGCACGATCGGATTTCCGGCGCAGCCCAGCGCATCGAACCGCTGGTCATCCGTGACGATCAAGACGATGTTGGGTTGGCTCGCCATAGGTCACCTCTCTTGCGGCATCATCCAGGCCAACTGCGGCCATTGTCGCGGCCCCGTGTTGGGTTGCGGCTCTCCCGGCGTGCTGCGACCGCTCCGCACGTAGCTGGCCAGCAGATCCGTCAATCTTCGGACAACCTCCGGATGGCGATCCTGCACATTGCCGCGTTCGCCGATGTCCGCCGTGAGATCGTAAAGCTGGAAGGGTGGCAACCCCTCGCATTCCTTGCCGGGCCGCGGCCAACTCCAGCCGCCGGAACCGGGGCAGAGTTCCAGTTTCCACCGCCCCTGGCGGATGGAAAAGGACCCGTCGATGGAATGGTGCACGGTGGCTTCGCGCACCGGCGCGGCCCCCGGTTGCTCCAGCCAGAGCGGCAGGTTACTCACACTATCCTCCCCGGCCTCATCCGGCAGTCTCGCGCCGACAATTCCGGCCAGCGTCGCCATCAGGTCCACCAGGCAGACCGTGTCGTCGCACTGGGATCCTGCCCGCACCCGGGCCGGCCAACGGACCAGCAAGGGGATACGGTGACCGCCCTCGTAGATGTCGGCCTTGTGCCCCCGAAAATGATGGCTGGGGTTGTGCCCGCAACGCTGGAGTTCCTCAAAATCAGCCATGGGGGAACAGCCATTATCGGCGGTAAAGACCACGATGGTGTTATCGGCCACCTCGGCGCGTTCCACGGCCGCCATGATCCGGCCCACCACGTCATCCACCATCAGGCAGAAGTCGCCATAGGCGTTGGTGCCGGACTTGCCCTGAAATTCCGGCGCCGGCAGAATCGGCGTATGCGGCGCCGGTAGCGGGAGATAGAGAAAGAAAGGTTTTCCCGCGGCCGCGTTGGCGGCGATCTCCTCCTCCGCTTTACGCGTCAACAGGGGGAGCACATCCTCGTGCCGGAAGTCAGGGGCGATCGGGCCTTCGCGCCAGAAGGCCTTGCCGCCGCTGGCTGGCGTGATGCGGTCCGGCAGCGCCGTGACACGATCGTTTTCCACGTACACGTAAGGCGGCATGTCCAGCGAGGCGCTGATCCCAAAGAAATGATCAAATCCAAAGGTGCAGGGACCGTTCGTAATGGGCTGACTGAAATCAACGTCTTCCGGCGCCGGACCGGTCTTGGCCCAGTCCCACCCGAGGTGCCACTTGCCGAGACAGGAGGTGGCGTACCCGTGCGACTTCAGGAACGACGCCACGGTCATGCGCCCCTCTTCCATCAGGTGCGGACTGTACCCCCAAGTCACCCCCTCTTTGAGTTCCGACCGCCAATTGTAGCGGCCCGTCAGGAGGCTGTAGCGGGACGGCGTGCAGACCGCCGAACTGGAGTGAGCGTCCCGGAAACACATGCCGCCTGCCGCCATCCGATCGAGATGGCGGGTGTGGAGTTTTGACTCCGGGTTGAGACAGGACAAGTCGCCGTACCCCATGTCATCGGCGAGGATGTAAACCACGTTGGGAAGTGTAAGACTCATCTCTGGTCCTGATCGACCGCAGAAAACTCCGTGGTCACCTTGGAGATCAGGCCATCCACCATATGATGATGAATGAGCCTGATTTCATGGGACCCCTGGGGCAACTCAATCCGGCCCGCAATCTTCGTTACGACCTCTTCCTTGACCGTTTCCTTGGTCCCAATCTGCGTCGAGACTTCCTTCTCGACCGTCGTTAACGTCGCAAGGCTACCCACCGTCTTGCCATCCACCTGGACTTCGATGGTCATGGGCTTCCGCTCCTTGGGCAAGGCATTGTACGCCTTCAGAATGACCTCCCACCCGCCCTGACTTTGCGGACGCCGGTCGGAATAGCGGAACACTCCCTCCACCACCATCGTGTACGTCCCGCCCTCCTTGACATCAACCGAGACCTTCATGGCGTCCAGGAAACGGCAGTCGCCGGCCAGGGGATGAAGGGTATCGATGAATTGACCGTCCAGGAGATAGAGCGCCTCGAACTGGGCGGGCTTGAGCTCGCCCGGCACCACGGGCGCCGGTTTGCCGGTTCCCGCAGTTCTTGCGGAAGCCTTGGCCGCCGCGACTTGTTCAACGGTCGGCGGCCGGGCGTGACCAAACACAATCGCCAGGGGTTGCGGCTTCCGCCCCGTCGTGAGCTTTCTGGAGGTCAGCGCTTTGGCGTTCACAACCGGAAGCGGCGTCACACCGATGCCAAACTGACCCAGCAAGGCCTCGCGGGCCCGGGCCACGCTGACCCCGACCCAATCTGTCGGCAGTTTCGACAAGGCCTCCGCGCCCGCTTTCAGGCCCGCCAGGTCCATCGACTGAATGACCAGGGTATCCACCCTGTAACCAAAGGCGCTCTTCACCATCTGCAGGGTCGCCCGCCCTTCTCCCGGGAATTCGGCGCTGACGGCGGGCCACAGCATCCCCATGTCTGACAGGACGGCGGCCATCGGATTGGCTCTCTGCCTTACCTCCTGTTTCTTCTTCGCCTTCGCCGCCTCGGCAGTCTCGGGCTCCGGAACTTTTTCTTCGCCGACCCAGTCCAGGAGAATCAGGGGGGTTCCCGAAACGTACCGGGTCAGCACGATTCCAAAATGCGACAGATAGCCCTCATAGTCATCCTGCACCACCCCGATCGTCTCGCCTTGGAGTGCCCTGGTGTTTTCCTTGATTTGCACCGGGCTGGGATCATAACTCACCAGGTAGGTGGTCATCGCCGGTTTCTCCCGAATCTCAACCTCGACACCGCGCTTCGCCAGCACCGTCTTCACGACCGCGGCTGCGGCGCGCCGCTCTTCCAACCGGGGCCCGTCGAAAAGGGGCAGAACGAACGACGGCTTGGTCGCCAGCAGGGCTCCGATCGAGTCGCTCCCCCGGGCGATCACGCGATCGGTCAGGGGCATGATATCGAGCCGTTTGCCCGGCTTCACCTCGACCGGCAGCGCGACGGTTTGCCCATCGAGCTGGGAACGGACATCGACGGACCAGGTCCCTGTGGGCGCGTTCAACGGCACCGGCCAGACCAGCGCAAACTCACCCGCGCGATCCGTGCTCCGGTAGAAACTGGCCGCCACGGTCCCGTCAGGGTTCCGCAGGCTCAGCTCAAACGGAATCGCGGCCTGCAGCGGCTGCCGGGCGGAATCCAGGAACCGCAAGCGGAGTTGAAGGACCTCGCCCGCTTTCAGAGCCTGAGTGGCGGCCAGGTCGATGGCGCTCACAGACCGGCTCAGGATTCCATAGACGTGCACCGTAAGGTCCGTAAAACTGCACACCACCGGTCCCACCGGCCCAAGCGATTCCTCCCTGGTGAGATCGTACACGACCCCCGTCACGCCCTGATTCGGCACGAGCAACTCGGAGAACTGGACCCAGTCCGCCTGGTTCTTGTTGGGCAGGTCATTCACCGCCACGACATAGGTGGCATCCTTGCCGCCGTCCATGGCCAGGGTGCTGGCCTTGCTCTGGCCCGCCTTGGAGGACATCAGCGGCGTGCGGAAGGCATCGCCCAGGGCGGCATGGAACTTGGGCATCACCTCCGCCAGTCGCTTCTCCTGCCACTCCGTGGCCGAGTTATCCGGAAGATTGATCACCGTCCAGTTATGGGGCGCCCCCAGATGCGCATACGGCAGCGCCACCTCCATCGGTGTGGCATTCGGGATTTCAATCGTCGAGCTCTGATCCTTGAATAGCCTGCCACCGCCGGCCGCAAACGCCGCCATCCGATCGAGCACCGCGCGCGGCAGTGGCTCCGACTGGTTGATGATGACCAGCGCGCCGTACGAAGCCAGATCCCCGCCGGCGATCATATCTTCCGTGATAAAGCGGGGCTGATATCCCAACCGTACGAGTGCCGTAAACGTCGCAAACTGCGGCGTATGCAGTCCCTGTGTGACTTCCTGCCGCCCCATCTGCACTTCGGAATACAGGACGGCGACTCGCCGCCACGGTGCACTCTGTTCACCCAGCGCGGAGAAACGTTTCAGGAACTCCCGCCCGGCCACCAGATCCTGCCAGCGGGAGGCGTCCTCTTTGATGGCGGGATAGCGAACCGGGCTCATGCCGAAGAGCGACGAGAACCCCTCTCCGGCATTCCCCAGGCCGGTCAACCCGTAGGTGAGCCCATGCCCGGCTTCACGCATGAACTTGCCCGGATAGGGCGACAGCCCGTGGGCACCACTCAAGGCCGACGAGATCCAGATGGGCTGGCCCGGCTTGCGGCCTATCTCCAGCAAGCCGACGGTGAACAGCCACTGGTAGCTGTAGTCCGGAGAACCGGACTGATCGTTCCAGGCGCTCATATATCGGAAATCGAGCGGCACCGTGTACGCCGGCTCCCAGTGCCCCACCCGCACCGCGCCATGATCCACGTTCATCGACGTCGTGTTCCGAAGACCGGGAAGCACCTCGCGAAGAAAGGATTGGTGCCCGGCATAAGCTTCGCCCCAGAGATTCATGAGGAAGTGATTCCAGGCATCGAGCCGTCTTTCGAAGATCACGATCTCTGCCGGCGCCATGGGCGGGGTGGACTTCGCCAGTTCGCGGCTCAGCTTGAAGGTCACGTAGTCGATGTTCGACGCAAATTCCGGCCGCCCCCGGGCCAGACAATAGCGGAAGAATTCCTCGTCCTTCACCCCCTCCAGGCCGGTCCGTTGTTTGAAGAGATCGTAAACCGCCTGATCCCTCCGGTCCGACCAGTTGCGAAAAGCCGCGAGCCGCTCCCCCACCCCGAACCATCGGGTCATCCCCTTGTACCCAAACATGCTGGCCCCATCCCAGTCGTACCAGAAGCCGCCAAACGTCGGATAGCGGGCGTTGGCCTGCGCGTAGGCCGCCAGGCGCATGCGAAATCCGGAAAGCTCATCCTCGCCCGCCCGCGGCGGATTGAAGCTCGACGGCCGCGTGGTCGGGTTGATGTAACCCATGGTGGCGCTCGGTGTGCAATCATCCAGAACCGTTTGCCGGCGGCATCCTGACTCGAGATGGCTCGGCCAGAACAGTGCCGTAATGCCGGTTTCCTTCAGGGCCGGACGGTAGGCTTGCTTCGGATCGGGCCCGGATTCATCCACCAGTGACATCGGAGATTCACGCAGCGTCCCGCGAACGGAGAGCGTCACGGCGTTGCTGCCGTCCAGCTGGACCTGGTAGTCCCCTTCGGCCAGCCACGTCGTATCCAACACCAGCGGCTGTGCCTTGCCGGTGTACAAAGGCCACGCGGTCCCCTTCCGGTCCACCAGCGCCAGCGTGAGGTCTCCCGCCGTTCCGCGGAACGCCAGGGGCACCTTTTCCCCCGCGACGTAGGCCGTTCGATCCAGCGGCAGCACTACGGAGGCCGCCCAGGCACTCAAGGGCAGGACACCTGAAACGACAACGAGACGAAGGGCTGATGCCCAGGACGTCAACGCGAAGAGGCGACGAGGCTTGTCCATCTTGTTCTTCCTTTGTTCGGATTCAACGAAACTCAAAGACTCTTGAAGGCGTTCATCCGCTCGCGGTAGGCCCCCTGCGCCATGGGGCCTTCCAGCAACGGATCGCCGGTTTCCACCATCCACCCCCGCAGCCTGCGCACCAACTCATCCCGTACATCGGCCAGCGCGGGATCCTCCGCCAGATTCGTCTGTTCGCAGGGATCCGCCACCAGGTCAAACAATTCGAAGGGGGGATGATACTGAATCGCATACGGTACGCTCAGCGCCTTGCTGGTCTCGACGTACCCCTTGGCGTTGTTGTTGTAGTCGGGCGAGGTCTCCTGCCAGGGTGCGAACTCGAAATTGGCGATCAGTTTCCACCGCTTGGTCCGGATCGCCCGCATCGGGTCATAGTAGGTGTGATAGGTCTTCTCCGCGAATACGGCATCCCGGGGAACGGTCAGGCCAGCGGGATTCAAGCGCTCCACCCCATCGTGCGGGAAGGGACGATGCGGCTCAAAAAAACAGATCTCGGCAAAGAAAGGCCGGGCGCGATCCGTGCGGCGTTTCAGGACTCCGGCGAAGTCCCCGGCAATGGTCCCGCAGTTCCCCGCTCCGTGCAGGTGCTCGTGCCCGCTGCGTTCCGCCTCGCGCACCTCGTGAAGGTGGCCAAACGCATGCGTTTCATAGCCCGCCTCCCTCAGGATCTGCGCCAGATGCCGCTCGCCCGCGTTAAGCTCATTACCGAAGCCCCCGTGCGTGAGGCCGACCACACCATTGGAGTGGGGATAACGCCCCGTCCATAGGGCCGCCCGGGAGGGGCTACACTGGGGGGCGGTGCAGAAGGCATTCTCGAAGCGGATCGCAGAGTCCGCAAAACGATCCAGGCAACGGGAACGAACGTCTGATACCCCGTAACAGCCAAGATGCTGCCCCAGATCGTGACAGATCACCACCACTACATTGAGCTTCTTCTGCGTCATCTCAACTCCCTTATCGACCGTGGTCAAATGACGTTGACCCCTTTGACGCCAAAGTGTACGGCGGCGGCAAGAAGCTGCTGGTCAGTAGATCATGTCACAGACCGATCGCGATCTTCCGAGACGATAACCGTACTGTCAGTTCCTGATGGTCTTCATGTGTCACACCCTGTCGCAATTGGACCTTCTTGTCAATTCAGCGCGGCTGGAGGGGCGCATCTGCGATGTGGCGCAAGTGAAAGTGCACAGTACGGCCGGCGCTACGCCGCCGGCCGGGGCGGGCGACGTAGCGCCCTCCCTACTGGCGTTCTGGATCTTGTCTTCTGGAGGGCGAGGCTCCGGCGAGCCATGCTCTCATCTGAAACGGAACACACTTCCACGCGGCAGGTCGCGGCAATCGAAAAGTCCCACGCAAAAGAATCGTTGTTCCAGTCCCCGTAACCGCCCAGGGCCACATAGATTTTGCTGCCCCCGCTCACGGAGCCCAGCGCCGCGTCGAAGCTGTTGGTACTGGACACCGTCACGACACTCGATTGTCTGAGGGTGTCGTTGACATAGACCCGCACACGGACTCCATCGGAAGCGCCGGCGCCGGTCCTGAAGATGTACCTGCCGGTGATGGCATATTCGCCAGCATACGGCGCCGTATAGGCGGCAATCGCATACTGTTCGTGATTCGTCATGGTGGAACCATGCCCGGGATGCCCGCCGGTGGAACCGAGATTGATGTAGTTGACCCCGGACAACGGTTGTCCATTGTACGTGTAGGCACCGCTACCGGCCGACCACATCAGGGGCACATAGTTGGCCGCCGTTCCAATGGGACCGTTCGCATTCCAGAGATACTGCCACCGTTGCGGGAAACTCCCCGTCTTGTAGTCGGACCGGTAACCGGCAAGCCTATCCATTCCCTTCGTGCTCGGCTGGTGCACCTTCAGGTATCCGAAATACGCCTTGCCATTGACCACCAAGTTGTCGCCTTGCGCATGCAATCCGATGGAGCTGAGATTCGTGGCGGTCGTGTTGAAGAGCCAGCATGGCAATCTCCCTCATGTTTTCATACCCCACCACGGCACGCTACTCCCCCACCTCAAGCCCCCGCACAAACGCATTGGTCCGGAGATTCAACGCGGCGGCGGTCGTCGCCGCCGGCTGACCCCGAAGGCGAATGCCGCGCAGGCGGACGTTCTCAACCGTATGGTCGGCATCGAAGCCGAGAAGTTCCGACGGCAACAAAGCGCCATCGATCGTGATGCGCTCAAACACAATATCCCGGATGTGGCCCCGTTCCTTGTCATGGCCCCACATGTCGGTGGTAATAAAGCATCGCAGCAATAGAGGCGCGGGCGTCATGTTGTAGTGGCCGCCGTGATATTCCCCGGGGGGGTGGCTGGTCACGTCAATGTCCTCGAACCGGAGGCCGCTCACCGTGGCGCCATCCGACACATGGATGCCCATCGCCCAGTGCCGGGCAAAAAGCACGTCGCAGCGGCGAAACACCATGTCGCGGATGGGCGCGCGCGTCTCGTAGGTTGCCCCCAGCGCATAACCCCAGTCATCCCACAGCTGGCAATCCTCAACGGTGATGTGCTCACTCGGTGCATTCGTCAATGTGGTCTTCGCAATGATTCCGTCATCATGGCTGCGCACGAAACACCCGCGCACCGTCACGTTACTCGAACTGACGATGTCGATCCCATCCGAGTTCAGCCGCGCGCCGATGATGCGCACGTCTTCCACCGTGACATCACGTGACTCACGAAGGTTCATATTCCACCCGGCGGCATCCCGCAGGGTGACGCCCGCGAGGCGCACGTCACGGCTCTGGCTCATCGTGATCATGGTCCAGCCGTGCCGGGGCATGGAGCCGGCATCCAGGATGCCACGTCCCGCGATGCGGACCTTCTCCGCTTTCCCGGCCCACACCAGGTTGCCGTGATACGCCGGCAACTGGCTCCATTCCGCGATCACCGGTTTCGCATCGGCCGGAAGCGTGGCTTTCACCACCGCTCCGCCGGCGATGTACAGCGTCTGCCCGCTCTTCAACGCCAACTGCCCCACCTCGTGAATGCCCGGCCCGAAATAGCGAACGTTCGGGTCATCCGGCCGGGGCACATCCTTCTCCGGCTCGGCAACGAACAGGTGCAGCGGCAATTCCGTGGAATTGTCGAGCAGAAGGGTCACCGGTTTGGCTTGCTTCAACTGGAAACGGATCGTTCCCGCCTCGACCTCCGGTTCGATCCCCGCCCGCACCGGCAGTACTCGAACCGTGCGGAACGCCCTGGCCGGTTTAACTTCCACCATCACCGGCCCTCGGACATCGAAGATCGCGAACGCCGCCCGCTCGGCGGGGGTCAATGCGCGCTTGGTGACGAGATCGCCTTCTTCCCGCGGCTGCAGCAGGGACCGCACGCGCGCCCGATACACAAACACGGGCTCACCTTCGACCAACAGGGTGTAGTCTGCCGACGGAGGTTCGCCTGCCGGGCCCGGCCAGGTCACCAGTTTCTCAGCCGCCGTCGCCGACATGACACCTGCGGCGATGAAGGATGCCGCCAAAGCCACGCAACGCCGTGATCGTCCACGCCATGTCGGCAACGTTTTCTCAGGATAATCCATTCGTACTTCCCCCACAAAAGACTATAATATAGTCGAATCATGTCATTCACAAAGGTGCTTTTCTTCTATTCCGGGAGTCTTTGAACCTTGCGACCGGCCAAAGGACACGCCTATGAGCAAACCCAATGTGGTCTTCATCCTCGCCGACGACCTCGGCTACGGCGACTTCAGCGCCTTTAACGGAGGACTCTCCCACACGCCCACGCTGGATGGTTTGATGAACGAAGGCGTCTGCCTGACCCAGCACTACACGGCCTCGCCCGTCTGCAATCCCTCCCGCGCCTGCCTCCTCACCGGCCGCTATCCCCACCGCACCGGGTCCACCGACACACTCGAATGGTGGGGGCTGGAGCGTCTCGCCTTGCGCGAGCGGACGCTGGCGGACCGGCTCAAGGCCGGCGGCTATGCCACGGGCCTCGTGGGCAAATGGCACCTCGGCGCGTTCGACGATCGCTACCATCCCATGCGGCGCGGGTTCGACGAAACCGTCTGCTTCCGCGGCGGCATGCACGACTACTGGCAGTGGCGCGTCGAGTTCGGCCAATCCGCCCGCCGGTCCGACGGTCGCTACCTCACCGATGTGTGGACCGAGGAGGCCGTGGGCTTCATCGAGCGCCATCAGCGTGAGCCTTTCTTCCTGCACCTCACGTACAACGCGCCGCACACTCCGCTCCAGGCGCCGGATGAGGAGGTCCAGCCGTTTCTGGGGAAAACCGGCGTGCCCACCCGCGGCGTCGCCACCTTGTACGGAATGATTCACCGCATGGATAGCGGTGTCGCGCGGATTCTTGACACGCTCAAACGGCTCGGGCTTGAGGACAACACGATCGTTCTCTTTTGCAGCGATAACGGTCCCCAGTTCGGGGGCGACGGTGAAGACTGCCTCAACCGGTTCAACTGCCAGTTCAATGGCGCCAAGGGGCACGTGCTTGAGGGCGGTATCCGTGTCCCCATGATCCTCCGCTGGCCCGCCGGCCTGCCCGGCGGCCGCCAGAGTCATGACATGGTCCATTTCGCCGACTGGCTCCCGACCATTCTGGCCATGACCGGCGTTCCCCTCCCAGCGGACACCCTGCCCCTCGACGGGATCAACGTCCTTCCCGTGCTTCGCGGGGAGCGCGGCGACACCTGCACCCGCCGCTGCTGGCAGTGGAACCGTTACGCACCGGTGCGCGACTGCAACGCCGCCATCCGCGACGGCGACTGGAAACTCGTTCGGCCATGGCGCGCACACGGCGGGGATGTTCCCGACATCCACTGGCTCTGGGTTTCGATGTACGGGCCGGAACACTTCATCCACAACGGAATCTTCAAGCCGCCTTACCCGAAGGTTGAACTTGGTCCCGCGCCGGCGCCCCAGCTTTTCAATATTACCGCCGATCCCCAGGAGAAGGACGACATGATGGCCCTCCACCCCGATATCGCCCGGCGACTGAGCCTCGATCTCGACCGCTGGTTCGACGACGTCGAGCGCGACCGGCAAAGCCTCGGAATCGTGGCACGGGCATCCTGCCCGTAGCCCAGTGGAGGGTTCACCCAAAGAGGCTACGGGCGGGGACGCCCGTGCCACGGCGGAGCGGCGCACGCAGGCGTTTCTTCCTGCTCAGTCCGGCAAGAACAATCTGAACTCGAACGCCGTCATCGAACAAGCCGGGAGTGTCTGAGACACGGATTGCCCCGGTACGATCTCCAGTTTCACCGAATCGTCAGTGAAACCGGCCGGGTTTGTCACCAAATTCGTGGCTGCCATGGATGGACTGCTCACACACCAGCGAGCGGCTGAAGCCGGGGCAAAGTTGCGGAGGTCGATCTCGATGGGAAGCGCCTCCGTTTCGTGCTTGTTGAAGACGATCACGTACACGGTCATTCCGTCCGCCGACCGGCTGCCGGCGGCGGTCACAGCTTCATAGAATGAGGGCAGTGTGCTCCCCACGTGTCGAGGCAGTTCCACCCGTGGCGCGTTTTGCACCTCAGCCCTCAGCAGCACCTGACCAAAATGCTGCCCCCACAATCGATAGAGGGCGTAGGCGGGCCTCACCGACCACTCCTGATCCTTGGTGGGCTCGTACGGTCTCGTACACTTCACCATGCCCCAATATCCATTGATGAACTGCCAGTAGTTCGCCATGAGCACATTCGCCTCCGGCTTCAGAAGAACACGCAGGTAATCGGCCGCAAAGAGCGCTGCGGCAAAAGAGAAGCGATACGGGACCGGCTTCTCCTGCACAAAAGCGGCATTGTATTCGGTGATGGCCAACGGGAGATCCTTTCCGGTATGGCGCCGGATCTTCTCCCGGTACTTGCCAAGCATCACCTCAAACTGATCGACGGAAGCCATGCAGGCGCGCATCAGCATCGCTTCGGGATACGGCTGCACCTGTTCTTTCCGCCATAGAGCGACCGCATAAGTGTGAATGGCAATGAAATCCACACTGCCTTTCGTCCGGGCGAGAACGACGTCATTCCAGGGATCGTCGGGCCCGGTTCCGGTACCCATGAGCGCACTGAGCCGGAGGGTCGGATCCACCGCCCGCATCTTCGCGGCATAGGCATTCACCCACTCCGCATAGGCCTCCGCCGCAAACTTCCGGGGCGGTTTCAGGTCGTGGTTCCCGTGGTCCGACTCGTTCCCTAGTTCAAAATGGCGCACCCCGTACGGCTCCGGATGACCATTCGCCGCCCGCTTCCGCGCCCAGGGGTGGCCGGCATCGGCCGGAGCATTGAGGTATTCCACCAGGTCGGCCGCATCCTGCGCCGTCCCGGTGTAGTCGCTCACCGTGATCAGAGGCATCGCCTTGAGAGCCTGGCAGTAAGCCAGGAACTCATCCAGTCCAAACCGGAATTGCGGCCGTTCCCCTACCGGTCCGATGGTCTGCTTCCAATCGAAACCATGAACCAGGCAACCGCCCGGATACCGCACTACCGGCATCCCGATCGCGGCAGCATACCGCACCGCCTCCGGCACCGGGGCGCCGGACTCAGGATTCCACACGCCGGCGCCGGTCTCGGATCGCGTATGGTTGGTCGAAAACACGCCGTACGAATCCGCAGCCTCCAGGTTATGCCCGAACACCAAACGGTTCACCGGTCCAATCGCCTGAGCGGCGTCGACGGTAATGTGGGCAACCTCGGCGCCCGACACAAAACCTGGGACGGCGATCGCCAGAATAATCCATTCAACAAACTTCAGACTATGGCAACTTGCAGGCGCTGTCGACATGGCTGTTCCCTCTCTGGTTTTCGCCTCATGGCCCCCGCACGTATTCGATCACCGGTTCCCACTCTACCCTGCCGCCTGAATCGGCCACAATGCAGCGAATAACGCCGCCGGCGGGAATCTCGGCAATCACGCTGAGGTTCTCCCCTTGCTCGGTGCTGGGATGCCAGTTCCACAGCACCGCATCGTCTTTCGGAAGCCGACTGCCCGCGGGGTTTTTACGATGCGGGCACGCGGTGACACGGCTCAGCCATTGCCCGCATCATTCCCTCCCACGTATCACCGATCGGAAAACCCTACGCGCTCTTTCGTGTATCCGACACAGGACGGCGGGCACTACGCTGCCCGCCAAGGCCGGGCGACGTAGCGCCCGGCCTCCTTATCGTTCCGGTCCGGCGGGAGTGGCATGTCAGACTCACGGCGGTTAAGATAAAACCGAAATGGTGGCGCGGTCGGAACTGCCACCAACCTCAATGCCACGTCCAATCTCCAGATCGCCGGCATCCCGAATCCGAACCTGCCGACTGTTGACGACGGTAATGACGGGCAACCGGGGATTCACAAATCTGTTTCCAGACAGTTCCACGTCCTCGGATGAACCGATATGGATGGCCGAACCGCCGGCGTTATCTTCGAATGTATTGTCCAGGATACGGAGGCCCTTATGCACGCCGGGCGCCGACTGCCCGCCCGGAATGTCTGAGAAGATATGCAACGCCGAGTTACCCCAGAAGCAATTCCGGCGGAACACACACCCCTTGACCGTGACGTCACGAACACCCAGGCTCTCCCACCAGTCACAGGCATCCGTGCAAATGTGAACTCCGGAGCACGTGATATCCTCGAACAGGCAGTTTTCAATCACAACATCCCGGGTCTGAATCAACATGCCCCGGGCCCGGTTCCCATGCACGTGACAGTTACGAATACGCACAGCAGGCGTGCTGGAGACATTCGTCAGGACCGATCCTTCGCCAACACAAACCGGCAACGGCTCTTTGAAGGTGATCACGACACGCCGGGCGGTGGTGTCCTGATGCGCCGCTGCGACCGTGAGCTGCCCTTGCGGCAGCAAAGGCTCCTTGCCCCCGCCATATTCAATGCGGTCGCCCAGTCGCGGTTCATCCCAGGTTGCACGTTCAGTGTCATAGTAGGCGTTCATCCGCGCGCGGCCCGCCTCAACCGTGCGGTCATCGAGACGTTTCGTCACCATGCCATACATGCCATGGATATTGATGGCGTCATCGCCCATACCGGCAAATTCGCTGTCTTCAACCGTAATGAGTCCACGACAGTCCCCGAAGTGCATGGCGTCGGCAGTGGCCGACATCCAGCCTCCATCAGCGGGGACCACCTTGATACGCCTGATGGTGATATCCTGACTCTGCCAGCCGATCACCGCCATTCCCGGGACGGCATGAACGGTGATATCCTCCAACAGCACCGCCCCGCACCCCCTGAAGACAAACGCGTCATAACCGTAGACTTGATGCCGGACGACAACATAAGAGCCGATCGCTGGCAGTTTGTCGTTGAAGCTGTAGGCACCACCAGGCCTTCGCTGAAACACCCTTAAATTTCCATTCTCCAGGCGGATCGACGGCTCGGAGTCTCGCTCCCCCTGCGTCTGATAGACCTCGCCATGCCCCATTCGATGTAACTCCGGGCTGTAGCCAATAATCGCCTGGACAATGCGTCCTGAGACAGGATCGGCCGGAATCATCGGCTCAAGATCAAAGGCATGTTGATCCGGTAGATGCGCCACGACCTTCCCGGAGGTATGTGGCAAGGGGTCCCAATCCACGGTCAGGTTCCGAAGGGTGATACCGTCACAGTCAGTGAAACTGAAAAGCCGGGCAATGTCATGACCAACCAATGTGGCGCCATGGCCGTCGAGAGTGACATTTTTGAGATGACTCACCGAAACGCCGGGGTCACGGGTGCGCCCATTTTTCTGTAACGCACCTCCATGGCACCCGTAGCGCCCCGGCGCCAGCACCAGCCTGCCACCCTCGCGCAAGTCCCGAAGGGCGGCACAAATGGCGGCTGAATTGTCTCCCGGCAAAGGCTTGATTTCGATCGTTTGATTCGACTTACCGTCAGTCATGATGATGAGTTTCCTTTTTGATAATCCAGCCGGGCGCTTATTCCGGCAAAAACCGGAGTGAAAGCACGGCCTTCCGCTCACCGCCAAACTCGCCAGTCAGTCGAACGGTCCCCATTCCGCGGGTGCCCGTGACCGTCAAGGCGATCGGCAGACGGCCACCCGGTTCGATCTCGATATCGCTCTGACACTCCACCCGCCATCCCGTCGGCGCCAGCGCACGCAGGGTCCCCACAAGCCTATTGGTACTGAAATTGTAGGCGAAAAGCGGCACCTGTTCCGGACGACCGGCCGCGATCCGGTAGGCTGATTGATCCAGAACCGTTCTCGCCCTGGGATGAACGGCTTGAAGGACAAGAGGAAAGGGCTGATCGGTCGTCTGCGGTCCTGGCTTCGGCGATGGATCCAAGGCCAGCGCGGAAGACGTTCCAACCGGGAGAATGAAGTATTTCGGGGCCTCCGTTAACCCGGCGCCAGAAACACCCCGCCCCAGGTGGTCAAAAAGTTGACTGGCCGGCACCGGCCATTCCAGCGTGGCCGCACCTCCGGTCGTCCAGGCGACCAGCACTTCGTGCGCAGCTCCGTCAAACGTGGTTCGGAAGAGAAAGGCGCGAACGGCAGGCACCTTCGACCGGAGTCGCCCGAGGGGCTGAGCGCCGGCCAGCAGGCGTCCCACCGCAGCCAGTGCAACGTACGCCGGACGTGGCGTTCCATCCGCACGAAGCAGACCGTATTGCGTCCGCTGCTCGCTGTAGTGGGGCAGCATAAAGAAGAAGGTCGCCGCGGCCCCTTCATGCAACGAACACGCATAGGTTTTCGCCACCCGCACCGACTGTTCGCGGGCATGGGCGGGCGACATTTCCTTCGTCATCTCATCCGACCATTCCACCGGCAGAGCGCACTCGGTCACCCACAACGGCTTACCGGCTGAAACCGCGCGGTATTTGGCATACAGCGCCGGATAGTCGTCGAACCCGCCGTAATGATGCAGGTTGAAGGTATCGAAATACGGAGCCACTTCATTCTGACGAAAGTCCTCGAGGACGTCGGCGCGCGGCAGGGTGAAAACGTTCTGACAGACGATGAGGCCCGGGTTGCCGGCTTTGAGGCCGAAGTAGCAGGCCTTCTGGAAAGAGGCCATCTCGCTCCCAATGTGCGCGCCGAACGGCTCATTATCGGCTTCGTTCCAGGGTTCAAACGCCAACACCGAACCTTTCCATCGTCCGGCCATGGCCCGGTAGAAGCGATAGGCTTCGCGCAAGTCGGCCGGCATCCGACTCTGCTCCGGGCTCGCCCATCGGGGCGACAGGTGGTTCACCTGCAACACCCGCAAACCGGCCTCAGTCTGTATCCGGGCCGAGGCATCGTACTTGCTGGTGGGCAGGAGTTCGCCGCGTTTGGGCTCCATTTCGGCCCAGTTCAACCTGTCACGCACCCAGTTCATTCCGGCCAGCGCACACAGATTCGCGGCCTCGGGCATCCGTTCGGGCTTGTAGAACCAGGCCATCGCCACATCCACGCCCAGCGGCGAATCCGGCGCGGGTAACGCTTTCAGGGGAGCCAGCACCGCGAGCGACACCCGATTCGTCCCCTGCCGCACTTCATAGTACCCGACCGGCAACTTGCCCGGCCTGACGTCCCCCTGCCCCTCCGCCATGACACGTTCGTCGTAATCGACGACGGCCCAAGTCCCGCTGGCGGCCGTCCCGGCTATCGTCACCTCTTCGTCAGCCAGAAAGATATTTCCAGGATGGGTGGCCAGTGGGCGCGGAGCCCCCTGGGTCGCGGCAGCGACACTCATCGCACAACAGAACACGGCAAGCCCTCCCCAAAAGCGCCCTAACGGCCATCGTCTCATTCGCTCCCCTTCCGAAAGTGCTATCGCATTCTGAATACCGTTCCGGGGGACGCCGTCTCGAAGGCGCCCAGATCGACGATCAGGTTGTTAATCCGTTTCGCACCGGCAAGGTCGGTCGCGTTCGTCATCCATGTCTGATTCGTTCCGGCATTGATGCAGAGCCCGTTCCTGGGACGGTAATCCCCACCGACGCAACTCAACCCGTACCCGCCGCCCGTTCTGATGAACTGTGGGTCGGCGGCGACGTTGCCTGCCCCACCCGAGGGAAGCGGCGTCGTGCAGGTGAATTCGATCGTCCCGCTCACGTTGGTGAAATTCGCGTAAGAATTGTCGTAGACGATGCAGTTCCGAACCTTCGCTCCGCCACCCTGGTTCCGGATGAAAAGCCCGCCGTTTTCATTCCCAACAACCGCACAACTCTCCAGCAATCCGGCATCCATAAAGACCGTGCCCCAGGCACCCGCAAACGTCGAAACATTGCCATAGAACAGGCAATTGCGGATCGTGCCGCCTCCCGATGCGATCGTGGCACCGGCGCCACCCCAGTCCGTGTTGACATTATACCGGATCACGGAATTCTGCATGAAGGCATTGCCGTTGTTGAAACTGACCGCGGAGGCGCGCCCCAGTTTGTTGCTTTCGATCAGGCAGTTCAGGATACGGCCGGAACTCTTGACGTAGATGGCCCCGCTGTAAGTGCCGACGTTCGTGCAGAGACTGACCGTACAGTTCTGGATGGTGCTCCCGCTGCCCGAAGAAACGATCAGCACGCCGGAACCATTTGGCAAACCGTCGTCATCGCTGCCGGTTTGGACGCAGTTGAACCCGGTGATCGTAAAGCCGTCCACCATGGCCGCGGAGTGTTGCATGAAAACACCGCGCCTGTTGAAGCCGACGCGCGGCACAAGGAACGTTGAGTCCTTGCCGCTCGTGCTCCGCAACGTCACGCCACGGCTCAGCAGGAGTTCGGCGCCAAGGGCGTAGGTGCCATTGCTGACGGCCACGACCGGATTCGTGCAGCCCGCATCCCAGGCCACGTTGACCGCATCGATCGCGTCCTGGATGTTCGTGGCCGCCTTGCTCCAGGTGTCGTAAGGATACACGGAGGGGCCATTGGTCGCCACATAGGCATTGGTCGCCACGACCTGGATCGTCACGGGCACCGAATTACTCGCGAGCGTTCCGAGACTGTTGCTGACGATCAGCGTAATCGGGTATTGGCCGACTGGGAACGTGTTGGTCACGGTCTGTTTCCCGGCCCCCTCCTGGGGCGTCGTGCCCGGTCCGAAGGTCCACCAGTAATAGGCAATATTCGTGACCGCTGCTCCCCCGGCGATCGCGGCCGAGAAGACATTGGTTAAAGGCGCGATTCCTCCCGCCAGGTTCGCGTTAATCGCACAGTTCAGCGGGCCGCCCGAGAAGGAAACCTCGTAGGCGCCCATGTCATACACGAGGCCGCCACCCCCATCCAAAGGCCGCGCGTTCCCTTCAAAGTCATTGGTCACCGCCGCAATCGTCATCCCGGAGTCCACGGCCGGCGAGCCGTACTGCAGGCGATAGTTCCCCACTACATGGTTCGTCCCAAAGCCGCTGCCCGGATCCACGAACTTCGGATCGGCCGTCACGTTACTGTCCAGATGCGCCATGGGATCCGGCGTAGTGCAACTGTAGGTAATGCTGGGTGTCGTGATACCCCGGAGGTTCAGCAAACTACCGGAGGTATCCACGTTGGAATGAATGATCGAATTCCGGATCGTGATGGTCCCCTGGCCACGATTGACACCCACACCCTGGTTGCCGGCAATCGTACAGTTGTCGACATAGGCGCTGCCCGCACCCCCATCCCCCATCACGGCGCCGCCGCCGCGGAAGAGCGTGAGACTGTCGCCGCAGTAGTTGCCGATCACGACGCAATTCCGTAGAACGTCGCCGCTGACCATATAGACGCCACCACCACCGCCATTGCCCGCCACATTGCCCTGGATCCAGCAATGGTCAACTAGGCCGTTGCCGCTCATACACACCCCGCCGCCTCGTTGCCATGCGGTGCCCGGGGCGGTGTTGGAAGTCATGGTGCAGTAGAGCACTTTCCCGGCACCCGCCATGTAGATACCCGGCCCTGCTCCGCCGTTGGCGCCTCCGCTGGCCTGATTACGGGTGACCAGGCAGTTCTGAAGTGTCCCGACTTCCATGTAAACGCCGCCGCCTTGGTTATCCGGCTCGCCGACCCCGTTGGCCAACCCGTTGCTGATCGTGAAACCGTCCACAATCGCCCTGGCATGATTGATCCAGAAACACCGCGTGAGGCCGCCGCCGTTGACGATGGTGTTCGATCTGCCACCGACCGCCTGCACCACAATGCCCCGGTCAATGAAGACACGGGTGGACAGCGTATACAGGCCGTTGCTGACCAACACCGACGGCAACGGATTCGTGTAGCCGCCGTCAAACAAAACATTGGCCACATTGACCGCATCCTGAATGTTGGTCGCGGCATTGGCCCAGTTGTCATAGGGATAGATCGACGCCCCATTGGTTGCGACATAGGCCGTGGTCCCGGCCACTGCGATCGTCACGGGCACTGTGTTACTGGCGACTGTACCCAGACTGTTGCTTACGGTCAGGGTGATGGCGTACTGGCCGGGCGTGAACACGTTGGTGACCACAGGTTTGTTGGCGCCTTCCTGAGGGGTGGTGCCCGCCCCGAACGTCCACCAGTAATAGACAACGCTCGTAACGGCATTCGAACCCGCGATCGCGGCTGTGAACGTGTTAGTCAACGGCGTCAGCCCCCCCAGCGTACTTGGTTTGATGGCGCAGCGGAATGCGCCGGAGGTGTAAGATGACTCATAGATGCCCATATCGTAGGCCGGTCCCGTTCCGTAGGCGCCCCGTCCGTCCAGCGGCCGCGGATTGCCTTCGAAGTCGTTGGTCACCGAGGCGAGGGTCGTTCCGGAGTCGAGCGCCAGCGAGCCATATTGAAGGTGGAGATCCCCCGGCACATAGTTCGTTCCGTAGCCGCTTCCGGGATTCACAAATCTGGGATCATCCGTGACGTTAGAGGCATTGTGCGGCAGCGGATCCGGCGTCGTGCAAGAGTAGAGAATCTGCCCAGAGCCCATCGCCGTTGGTGCGGATCGATAGTTCAACGGACCCCCACTGGTGTCCACGTTGCCATAGACGACGCAGTTACGCACATCGAAGGCAGCACTCTGGGAACGATTGAGGGCCGGGCCGCCCTTATTCCCGACGATCGTACAGTTGTAAAGCGACAGTGGTCCTGTCCCTTCCCCCTTGACCGTCCCACCGTAGCGAGCAACCGATCCGCCATCCGCACTGTGATTGCCAATAATCAGGCAATTACGAACGACATCGTTGGGGCCCACCGAGAAGATGGCGCTCCCACCCGAATTCCCCGCAATGTTCCCTTGGATCAGGCAGTTCTGGACCGTGCCGCCGCGCATCGAAACCCCGCCGCCGCAAGTCCAGTTGCCTCCGGGAGAGGAATTCGAAAGAATAAGGCAATTCTGCACGAAGCCGCCGCCCTTCAGAAGGATCCCACCGCCCTCATTGTACCCGCCGTTGACCCGGTTCTGCGCAACACGGCAGTTCTGAAGCGTCCCGCCATGCATATAGACGCCGCCACCCTGATTGGCGGGATTCCCCGTTCCGGAGGCATAGCCATTACTGATCGTGAAGCCATCCACAACCGCAGTGGTGTTGCTCATCCAAAGACAACGGGTGCTGCCATTCCCTGCAATGACCGTATTCGTGGCGCCATTGACACTTCTGATGGTGATCGCGTTGGTGACGAAAATGTTGGTCGCGACCGTATAGACGCCATTGGATACCAGCACCGTGTCATTGGATGCCGCATGCGCCACAGCATTGCTGATCGTCAGAAACGCCTGGTCCCAACCGTGCCCGGTCCGGGTATCGAGCCCGTTCGTCGCCACGCACCACTCCTCCGCGGCCAAGAGCCCCCTGGCGAACCCCAGGCAAACAACCACGAACACGAACACCGGAGTTGCACTTGTCTTCATAATAACATCCTCCTTACCGCTTCCCGCCTTCCGCTTCCATTCCCCGCTCCCCCAACTCCTCCTCAAACACGACCGGAATGGTCGTATGCGCCGGCACTTCCTCGCCGCGCCGTTGCTGTTCGATTCGTTCCAGACACACCGCCAGCAGCCGCGTGACGTCGTACCCCAGTCGTTTGGCTGGAACCAGGCTTCGCGTGGGGCAAGGGAAGTTGGCCTGCGCCACAACCTCAAGTTGCGCCCCGTGGGTCCCCGAGGCCAGCACGCCTTCCGTAACCCCCTCCACAAGGTTGTCATCCGTAATCACCAAGGCGTCCGGGTGTTCGGTCTGGCTGTCGTGCAGCAACAGCAAAGCCGTGTGCCGTGACCATTCCGGAGAGCTTGGAACCGCTCCCTGCAGCCAATGGGGCCGTAAGGCCAGCCCATACCCGGATGCGAGCGCTTGCTTTTCGTCAAGATGCGCGCGGTTCATTTCCGAGTTCAGTGTCACCACCGCCACCCGCTTCCGGCCACGCGACGCGAGGTAGTCGAACGCCCGGGGCAGAAACGCCTTGGTATCAGGATAGACCGTGGGGAAGGGGCACTGGTCATCCTCCGACATAATGGCGGCCCGTCGTACCCCTGGTTCAAGAACCAAGGGAGACCCCAGCTCCCGCAGGTGGTAGGGGTTACCGGCAAAGATCAGGCCCGCCAGCCTCTGCGCATCCACCCAACCCAGCAGGCGCTGGTAGTCCTCTTCGTCCACATGGGAGTCGATGCCATGGAACAACGAGACCCGTCGCTCGTCCGTCTGCAGTTTCGCCGCCTCACTGCGGATGGCCTCGTAGAATCTCGAAACGGTCTTCGAGGGAAAAGACGGAAACGCCAGTGCATAGAGGGAAAGATGCGGCGGATGCGGTGCCACGCAGGTTGCCGACCCCTTCCGGGCCTGGACAAACCCTTCCTCCACCAGGACCCGCATCGCGCGGTTGAGCGTCACCGAAGAGGTGTCGAACTGCCGCTCCAGTTCTACCCGCGTCGGCATTCGTTGCCCGGGTTTCAACGCGCCACGGATGATGGTTCGCTTCAACCGGGTGGCGATGTCCAAGTATGAAAGCATCGGCATAGAAGCACTTTACGCAATGTATTTTTTAAGCCTAGTGCTTTAAAGGAAAAACGTCAATGCGAAAGACAACGTTTTCACCTGGGAACCGACGGTCCGAGGCGAGCGCCAGTAGGGCGGGCGCTACGTCGCCCGCCCCAGCCGGCGGCGTAGCGCCGGCCGTACTGCACCTCTTCCAGGAGCGGCACTCAAGATCAAGTGTCCGACTGAATCTCGATCTCCTGCGGTCTCCTATCTCCTCATTTGGCTGCGGGCAAAGTCCCTCAGAACAAGTCCATCAGGCTGTCGGCAAAGATCCCCATGCCGGCGGCATCGGGATGGTTGATCGCGTTCAACATCAGCGTCATGTAGGGAATGCCCTGCCGCCAGAGCCGCCCCCACCGCAAGGAGGCGTCGGCCAGTGCGATATGGTTCGTGGCCGCAAACGCGCGCAGTCCTTTGACATAGCCCCGCGGGTCCTCATCGATGTCACGCTGACGCTGCGCCCCCATCCACTCGGGTAGAATGTAGTGCGGGGTGAGAATGATCCACTCAGCGCCAATCCCCTTGAACTCCTCCAGAATAACGCCGTACTTCGTCTGCGTCAGTTCGTCTGACAGCCATCCGTCATTGACGAATTCCGACACGACCAAGTCAGGTTTGACCGCCAGAACCTTCTCCTGGTAGTTGTGCACGGAACCCGGCGGTTCGGCGCGATACGAATCGGTGTTGCGCCCGCCCCAGGCTTCCGTAATCAACGTGATCGGGGCCTTGGGAAACTTCGC
>CAYOIT010000002.1:74961-78459 GCA_964404035.1 uncultured Verrucomicrobiota bacterium
CCGAGCCTTGCCATAGCTGTAGCTGGCGAACGCCTTTCGTTCGGCCTGGGCCACCTCCTGGGTTGCCCAACCCAGCGTCCCCCAGTTGGCATCGACCTGGTAGTCAGTTCCGACCTGCAACAACGCCGAC
This sequence comes from uncultured Verrucomicrobiota bacterium, assembly GCA_964404035.1. Lineage (GTDB taxonomy): Bacteria > Verrucomicrobiota > Kiritimatiellia > CAIKKV01 > CAITUY01 > CAMBRF01. Next base: position 75,092 of record CAYOIT010000002.1, read on the forward strand.
TCCGCGTCGGGCCCCGCCCGCAGTTGGAGACTCTCCGGCACCAGACTTCCTTTGGCTGACGTTTCCTGGGTTCGGACACCCTGAAGCCGGTAGCCCTTGGTCCACCCCGCCGCGCCAGGATTGAAGACCGGCATCGGCAGACAGGGTTCCGCCACCACGGTGACCAGCGGCGGAGGTGTCACCGTCAGTCGGACCGGCGCGGTTCCCGCAGCCGAATTCGAGACGCCCGACACCTCAATCTGCCAGTCACCACAAAGGTCCAATTTAGCCGGATTCATGGTCAAGGCTACCTCCAATATTACTGAAGCAATCGTGTTCATTTCATCCCAACCGTTGCGTCATCTCATTCCCGGCGACAGAGCGGGGCAGCAGCAATAGAGAATCATCACCCCTCCAACCGCACCACCGTCTTCAACTTTCCGCTGGGCCCCGCCTTGCGAATGCCAATCCGCTGCAACATCACGATCTTTCCGTCGGCACTTGTGCCGCGCAGGAACGGCAACTTGTCCACCCGCACCTCGCAGCCGGTTTCCGCTTCGATCGTCATCTTTCCCTGTTTTCCCGTCAGGGTGATGAAACGGCCTTTCACCTTCACGGCCCGCTCGGTCATCCAGAAGAAATCCACGGCCGAACCGGACTCAAGTTCGTAATCATCGACGATCGTGAGTTCCTGCGGCGACGGTGACTCCCACGTCCTCACCCAGCGGCGATAGAACCCCTGCCAGCCCGGCGTCAGATCCATCGTGGCCTTGAACCCCGTTTCATCGCCGGTGCACTGCGGTTTGACGTCCTGCTTCAGGGGGCACTCCGGGTGCGGCCGAACACCTTCCACAACCGGCACCAGCATGTTGTGCCGCTCACACTTCTGCGCCAGGCCCGCATACGGCGACGAGTAATCGGTCGTCCCGTTGTCCATCGCGAACGTCTCACCGGCGAATTCCAGAACAAACGATCCCTTATCCTCGTGCGTGTGCCCGGCCCCGGCCTGATTCCCCATGAGGAACAGCTTGACGGTCTGCCCCTTGAACTGCCGCGTCGAGGCGGCCCAGCCCAAGTTCGGCAGGGCCACCAGCGGCGGCGCGGGCGGCAGAGCCTTCTGCTCCATCCGACCCCGGATGACCAGGGTCAGCAGAAGATCAGCCATGGCTTGCACGGGAATCTGCGCGGCATAGGTCGGCAGCGAACCCTCCGGCAGACGATGCGCCAGCATGCGCGCCCAGGCACTCTCCGGCAGAGCCGTCGCCAACAAGGCCTGGGACACCAGTTCGTGCCTGTTTCCGGCATCGCACGCCGGAATGACATCCTGGCTGGCATCGGTCGAGATGACCAGTTCACCAAAATTGGCGCACCGCCGGACGATATCAGGAATGGCAGTGGCAGGATCCTGCCCGCGGGCACGGGCATGCAGGTACAACGGCAGCAACCCATCCCTTCCCACGCAACGGAAATAGGTCGGTCCCTCAAGATACCCGCCATCGGGAAGAATGACATCCTCCAGGCTGGACCGCAGTTCCGCGATGGCCTGCTCGGTGTAGGGCTTCATCCGCGGCCAGTGCCGTTCGAGCACCAGCATGGCCATCACCCGGCCCGGGGTGAACCAGGCAAGCTGGTTGCAGTGATGAATGTACTCATGCTTCCACACGTTGAAGGTAATGGTCCCGAGGGCCTCTTCCGCCAGGCGCCGCATCAGGAAGTCCCGTCCCTGCCAGGTGAAGAAGTCGCCGGCCAGGTCAAGGATCAAAGCCACATCGAAGGCACAAAGGCTTTGGACAAAACACCGGTGCTCAAACGAGCCCTCTCCGAACCGGCAGATGAAGCCATCGTCCCAGTGCTCGCAGTGCCCCAGGCTTAGCGCATAACGGGCCGCCAGACGCAACAGCTTGGGATCGCGTCGTAGCATCCCGGCCACCGCGGCGTTGGCGCCCGAAGTCAACAGCGTCCGGCCGTGATCCCGCACGCGATTGTATCGGGTGTCGCTCCAAAAATTGACGTAATCGGAAACAAAGTCCTCGGGCGGGTGATTTGTGGCAAACTCGGCGGCAGCGTCAAAGGGTGACGCCTGCCCGGACGCCGTGATCGTCTCATGCTCTCGCCGGACGGTCTCCAGTTCGTCCTCCGTCACCAGCACCCCATACGCGGGCTTGAAGGACGGAACAAACTCCTCAGGCTTCAGGTACGACTCCCAACGCGCATCGAAGCGCCGCCACTGCCGCTCATAGCGCTTCAGCATCCGGCGATGCCGCATCCCGATCCAGTTGAACCAGCCGGTGGCGATCCCCTCGGTCCGGGTGTGGATCTCCATCGCGACGCGCCGGATCTGCCTGGCGCCACCCAGGTTGACCGGCACCTCCTGTTTGACCGTGCCGAAGCGCTTCGATTGCCCCGTCACCGTGCCCTGATCCGTGACCACCTCGATCTTGACGACCGAACCCACCGGCGCCATCACCGAGAGAATCAAGTCGTTGTAATCCTCACAACTGACATCGAAGTCCCGTCGCATGCGTAGCGCCACCCCATCGGTCGGCCGCCGCGCCCATTCGAATGTGACCCAGCACCAGTTCTGCCGTACCACGAGCCCGTGGCCGGCGCCGTCGTCAATCGTCCATTTCGAAAGGCCGGAGATCGACCCATCCCAGAACGGTTCAAAAATCGCTTCCGCCATGTTGATCGGTGTAACAGTCATGGATTCGTCCTTCCAACTATATCAATGGAGAAAAACCCCATATACTATATGATCCTCCGTTTAGCAACCGATCCGCCTCTCACAGTGGCCATACTTCAGGGGCTTTTGTCTTGACCTTCTTTTGACCGGACGCGACGGAGCGCGCCCCTCCAGAAGTCACAAAGGCGAATTTTCTGCTCTTTCTTCCATGGAGGGACGCGCTCTGTCGCGTCCGCAAAGCCAAATCGGGCCAAAGCAAAAAGACTCTGAGCATTATTGGCAAGGCTCATTCATGGTGAGCGATAAATTGTTGCGGCACAACGAAGAACCCACCCCTGACCCCTCCAGGGAGGGGTAGGGGTGGGTCCGGCCGTGGAATTCAGGAATTCAGGGGACAGGCAGATAGCGCATCGGTCCTCCCTCGGTAACCCTTATGTCTCCCAACGCCAAGCCGGAAGTGTAGCTGGGGTGGCGGAGGGAATTCAGGGGGAATTCAGGGGACAGGTAGATAGCGCCGCGCTCACGACCTTATCGAGGGAAAAGACATACCGAAATCAGGATACGGTGTAGAAACTTACAGGCGAGGAGCAATACAAGACTTGCCCGGCATTGCACCGGGGCTTCAGCATCACGTCTACCCATCGCTCCCGCCCTAACCAGGAAAAGGGGGAGCGGCGATCACCTCAACACGGAGCGCACGGGCCGC
>CAYOIT010000003.1:0-59002 GCA_964404035.1 uncultured Verrucomicrobiota bacterium
GGAATACCCGCCTGGCAAAGGCGCGCCTTCAGGTACTTCTCGGCGCATTGCTGAGCGTGAAAACAGATGCCGTCATAACTTGGATTCTTGCGTGCACGCGACTCCCTCTCGACGATCGCGAAGTCACCTTCGGCCTTGGATACCCATTCAGCGGCCAGGGGCTTCATACAGCACCTTCCCCCTATCTAGGATGTCCTTGATGAAATCGTCGCCCATGGCAATGCGTTCCTTGATCTTGGCGGGCGTGCGAACCAGTAGATCGAGAGGGAATCGGGGATGAAGTCTGAGCCTCATCTCTACCGACTTGTCCACCGGGTCACCGTCGAGCGACATAACGACGAGCAAGTCAACGTCGGAGTCCGGCCCTGGACGTCCGTAGGCGTAGGATCCGAACAAGACAACCTTCCGGGGGTTGAACTCCCGTGCAAGCCGCTGCCCAAAGTCCTTGATCTGCTTTTGAGTCGTCATGGTAACACCACACGGCAACCATACCCCCACGCGGTCCCTTAACGCAAGTTCAACGAACACGCGTGGTTAGTGCCATGAGGTCGGTTCGTTGACCTCGGACACTGGGGCCGACGATTCCGCCATGTCATCCGTCCAGACGTACTTATACGAGAACGTCCCGCCTATGAAATGACGGGTGGCCGGCGCGGCCAGATCAATAAGCACAGTCGTGCCGCCCGCATGGAACGGGGAATGCCGCCACATATCCGCGAGCACCATGTCTCCATCGGGGGACACTCGTACGCCCCTGTAGCTGAGCCTTGGCACGTCGAAGCGCGACACCTGACGTCCCGACGGGTCGAGCAGCCGCAGCGAGTCGCCGTCGCGGGCCAGCACCAGCCTCCGGCGTGACGCCAGACAGGGATCGGAACCGTCCGCGAAGCGGGCAACATCGCCGGTGTCCATACGGAAGGCGAACAGACTACGCGGGAACTTGGCGTTCTTCGTGTCCCCGATGCCGTGCCCAGTGTCGCCCCTGACGGCGCTTTTCGGTGTCTGATACACTCTTTCGTCGTCGAAGGAAGAGAACAGCACTGTCCGGGCATCGGGCAGCCAGCAGAGCCCACGGTCGGAGGCCCAGCGGGGCGCACGGGCGACCTCCCGTCCCGAATCGATGGCCACCACGATGACCCGGCACTTGCTGCCGAGTGCGTAGTAGCTGGAGCCGTTCTTGTAGGCGACGACCTCGGCATAGCGGTACAAGATGGCCAGATGCCTCGCATCGGGCGACAACGACAACGCGGCGACCCCCTGCCAGTTGGCAATGTCATCGAAGTCGTGGTCCATGAACCGGGACCCTTCGAGGTCGTGGATCACCGAGAATCCCGGCAACCGCGAGATGACGATGTGCCTGTCCTTCCAGTCGGACGTGCCCCACGGAACGTAGGCGCAGATGTCCCGTGCGATGTCCCAGGTGTTGGGGTCAAGGGACGGGCAGTTGGTGAGCGTCGTCCACACTCCCGCCTGCGGGTCGAGCTGGCGGAGCCCGTGCGTCGGCCCCGGCGACACCGTCCCATAGATACGGCCTGTGACGCGATGGAGCAACGTGGGGCTCTGCCACCCGGCTTGCTCCCTCTTGTCAAGATGGCCCGCGTAGGAGAGCCAGCCGAAGAAAAGGCCAATCTCGATGGCGAATACGCAGGCATAGCTGGCGACGTTGATGCCGATGCCCAGGAAGCAGGTGCGCCGCCACGTGAGCGGAACCTGCCTGTACAGGAGGCGAAGCAACGGAATCTCCGTGGCGAGGGTGATCAGGAAAAGCGGGAGCACCATCGACATCGTGTCCCACATGAAGAACGAATCACGCCCGAACGCCAGCAGGAGGATGGACCCGGTGAAACTCGATGCGGCGTTCAGGACGGTACTGCGCCATAGGGAACCGATGAAGGGGGCTTGTTTGATGCGCCAGCGGAGCAGTCCGCTTTCCACGAGGATGATCACCAGCGTCACGATGGAGGCAGGCAACCATGTGTCCTTGTGGAAGAAGTTCAGGATGGGGGAGACCCCGTCCGCGAAGGCCGTCATCGGTACGAGCAACAGAAGCCAGAACAAGTGCGGCGTTCGTCTCATTCCAAGAATCTACGGCAATCGCCGCCGATCGTCCATCTCCGGCGAGTCCCCATGCCGAACGGACCCTGGCCTATGCGGCGCGTCAAGGCTGTCGCGCCCTTATGGCATGGGCAGTGCCGCCGTTGCCGGCGGCGAACCGACGCCCACAGGATACAAAGCGCGGATGTATGTCTATGACAAATGGGCAACCCAGTCGTTCGTGGACTTTTCGAACCATGATTTCATGGGTGTCGATATGTGCGTCGTCGACGCTGACGGCAGCGGCAAGGCGTTCCACCACACCCAAACCGGGGATCGCCCGATGGATCAGTATGCCAACGGTCTGCTGCTCCTCGACCTCAAGAATCGCCTAAAAAGCGACCAGGTTCTCACCGTCAATCTCTTCCCGGACCGCTGACCGGTTCCCACCGGGACCGGTGGGAGGAGAAGAGGCGGCAAGGTCGGGCAACCGTCAGATGCGTCTTGATCGGCGCGGGGGCAACAGGTTACAACCCTGACTCCTGTTGCGATTGAAGGAGAAACCCTATGACCGAATCCACGATTGATCACCGCTATCTGAACTCCGCGCTTCCCGTCAAGGAGCGGGCACGCCTTCTGGTCAGCCAGATGACGTTACGGGAAAAGATCGCCCAGATGCTGCATCAGGCGCCGCCGATCCCGCGGCTGAACGTTCCTGCCTACGGTTGGTGGAGCGAGTGCCTGCATGGGGTCGGCCGCGCCGGAAAAGCCACGGTGTTCCCGCAGTGCACCGGACTGGCGGCGACCTTCCACGACGGGTTGGTTTACGACATCGCCGACGCGATCTCGACCGAAGCGAGGGCCAAGCACCACGATGCCGTCCGCCGCGGCTTTCGCGGGCAGTGTGCCGGACTGACCTTCTGGACGCCGAACATCAATATCTTTCGCGATCCCCGTTGGGGCCGGGGGCAGGAGACGTATGGCGAGGATCCGTATCTGACCGCGTGCATGGGGGTGGCGTTCGTGAAGGGATTGCAGGGCGATGATCCCCGGCATCTGAAGGTGGCGGCCTGCGCCAAACACTATGCCGTCCACAGCGGCCCGGAATCCGGCCGTCATTCGTTTGACAGTGTGGTCAATTCCCGCGACCTGCACGAGACCTATCTGCCGGCGTTCCGCGCCTGCGTGACGGAAGCCAAAGTGGAGTCGGTCATGACGGCCTACAACCGGACGAACGGCGAGGCTTGCAGCGCCAGTCCCACCCTGCTGGGGCGCATCCTGCGCGGCGACTGGCAGTTTGATGGGCATGTGCTCAGCGACTGCGGTGCCGTGGAGGATATCTGCAACCACCACAAACTGGCGGCGACGCCGGCGGAAGCGGCGGCCATGGCCGTGCGCGAAGGGTGTGACCTGTGCTGTGGCGAGATCTATCGCAATCTCCTGGAGGCCGTGCAGCGGGGGCTGGTCACCGAGGCGGAGATCGACCGCAGTGTGTGCCGGCTTTTCACGACACGGATGCGGCTGGGGATGTTCGATCCGCCCGCGGAAGTGAAGTGGGCCTCGATCTCGCCCGAGGTCGTGTGTTGCCCCAAGCACGCTGACCTGGCCTTGCAGGCCGCACGGGAGTCTCTGGTGCTCCTGAAAAACGACGGTATTCTTCCGCTCGATGCCGACAAGCTGAAATGCCTGGGGGTGTCGGGACCACTGGCGCTGGACCTGGACGTGTTGCTGGGGAACTATAACGGGCACTCGCGCGACATGGTCTCCTATCTGGCCGGGATTGTGGATCGGGCGGGGGCGGGAACGAGCGTACCGTATAACAAGGGGTGCGATCTGGTCCGGGGCGGACCCGTGAATACGGGCTCGCTGACCTGGTGGTTCGCGGAAACGGAGGCCATCGTGGTCTGCCTGGGCAATACCGCGCAACTGGAGGGGGAAGAGGGTGACGCCTACAACGCCGAAGCCGGCGGCGACCGCATCAGCATCGGCCTGCCCGGCCGACAGCAGGAATTGCTGGAGGTTCTGGTGGGGTTGAAGCGGCCGGTGATTCTTGTGGTGTCCGGCGGCGGCGCCATCGACCTGTCATGGGCGCATGAGCATTGCGCGGCTATTGTGTTCGCCTGGTATCCCGGTCAGGCCGGGGGAACGGCCCTGGCGGAGGTGCTTTTCGGCGACTACAACCCTGCCGGCCGGCTGCCCGTCACCTTTCCCCGTTCCGTGACGGACCTTCCGCATTTTCACTCCTACGCCATGGCCGGGCGAACGTACCGGTATGCGCAGACGGCGCCGCTCTATCCGTTCGGATTCGGGCTGAGCTATACCACCTTCGATTATGCCGGGCTCGCCCTCTCGTCGGACACGATCGGGGCCGAGGACCGCCTGACAGCGCGGGTCAAGGTTCGCAATACGGGAACCCGCGATGGCGATGAGGTGGTGCAACTCTATATTGAGCCCCTCGCGACCGGTGTGCCGGCTCCGCGGTTGCACCTGGAATCGTTTCGCCGTATCCACCTCGCGGCCGGCGAGGAGACCGAGGTGGTTTTCAACCTGCAGGCTGACCAGTTCCGCCATTATCGCGACGATGGCCTTCCGTTCTTCGAGCCGGGACCGTTTCGGATCCATGTCGGTGGCGGGCAGCCCGGTTATGCTCCAGCGGTCCCTGGGCACTCGAACTCGCTGAAGGACTGCGGCGGGGCAGATACCTCGGCACCGGTTCTCAGCGCCTCCTGCATCCTGAGGTAGAGGTAGTGGTCCTGCATCCCCTCGCGCCAGGGATAGAACGACCTCCCGGTGCGCACGTAAGCGGCCATCCGGAGCAGGCAATCGCCCACGGCGATCTCGTCGTCGGTCAGCGCGGCGCCTGCCAGCGGATTGCGGTAGATCCAGTCGTCCCCCGCCTGGATGCCGCGCAGCGAGACGCCGGTGAGGAGATCCTGGTGGTGCCGGGTGAGTTGAAGGTGGATCGGCGTGGCGGCGTCCTTGAGGTAACGGATGCTGTCACCCGAGAGCTCGCCGCGCGGGCCGCGGACCAGCACCCGGCCGTCCCGGATCATCCCCATGTACTGGTCGCCCGTAAAGTCGAACACGGCCGTGCGATCGCCGAAGTCGAACAGGACCACATCCTGGACTGACTCGCGGACCGTCTCTTCCGTGGGCACCCGGTTGCGCCCGCCCCCGGCCACAATGGGGGCACGGAACGAGCGCCCCACGAGCTTGCACGATTCCCCTTTGATGCCGAGGAAGCGGCGGATCAGGCTGATGCCGTGATACCCGTGGCCGATCGACACCTGCGCGTGCGAGACCGGACCGAGTCGGCCGTCCGCCACGAACGCCAATTGGGCCGCATGGCTTGGGCGCAGGTGGTATTCCTCGGCCACCTGCACCTGGGCCTGGAGCCGGGTGAGGTCGGCATCGAGGGCCAGCAGCGACTCGAGATCCGGCGCCGGCGGCGTTTCCGAAAGCGCGGGCATCCGCCGCTCCGCGAGTTCGCGCAGCAGGCCCGGATTGACGGGCCAGGGCACGCTGGTGACCACATACTCGGGCTTGGCGGCGAGCAAGGTGTCCAGGCTGGTGAGGCCCGGCACGCCCCATTGCCGGTGGACCGCGTCCGCCCGCTCCGCGGTCCGCGAGACGACGCCGGCCACCTCGAAAAGATCCGGCCGCGCCCGGGCCACACGCAGGTAGAACTCGGTTCGCCACCCTGTCCCCACGACCCCGAACCGGATGCGACTCATGGGGTCCTTCTTCGCCTGGGCATCTTTTTTCATGAGCAGGATGGTACGCCGATAGACCGGCAAAGCAACGCAGATCCTCACTCTCTGCCTCGACGAAGCTGGAAATGAGAAATCGAGTTGTGGAGCCGGGTGGGTGGGGTGCTAATCTTCTCCAAGCGGCAAGACAGGTGGCGTGTCTGGCGAGTAGACTGGCGCCATTTGCCCGTGACGGCCATTTCAAAGGAGTGTAGGTTATGACCATGAAAACGACCCCAATCAAAGCCTATGCAGTGCATACTGCGAGTTCGGCCCTGACACCTCTCGGCATTGCCCGGCGGGAACCCGGCCCTACTGATGTGGAAATGGATATTCTGTTCTGCGGAGTCTGTCACTCGGACATTCATCAGGGCCGGAATGAATGGCACAACACGGTCTACCCCTGTGTGCCCGGCCATGAGATTGTCGGCCGCGTCACCCGTGTCGGCGCCCGCGTCGCCAAGTTCAAGCCGGGTGAGCTGAGCGCCGTAGGGTGCCTGGTGGATTCGTGTCACACCTGTCCCAGTTGCCAGGCGGGATTGGAGCAATACTGCCTGTCGTTTCCCACCTTCACCTATAACAGCGAGGACAAGCATTTGGGTGGGCACACCTTCGGCGGCTATTCGACCAAGGTTGTCGTGGATGAGTCCTTCGTCCTGCGCGTGCCCGCCGGACTGGATCTGGCCGCCACCGCTCCGCTTTTGTGCGCCGGTATCACGACCTACTCGCCGCTCCGCCACTGGAAGGTGGGCCCCAACCAGAAGGTGGGCATTGTCGGGCTGGGCGGGCTGGGGCACATGGGGGTTAAGTTTGCCCGCGCCTTTGGCGCTCATGTCGTCCTGTTCACGACCTCTCCCGGCAAGATTGCCGACGGCCTGCGACTGGGGGCCCATGAAGTTGTTGTGTCCAAAGATCCCGACGCGATGAAGAAGCACCAGGGGAGTTTCGACTTCATCCTGGATGCGGTGTCGGCCCAGCACGACATCAATGCCTACCTGAGTCTGCTGAAACTGGATGGCACGCTCACGCTGGTGGGCGCCCCCGAGCAGCCCCTGCCGGTGGCGGTCTTCAATCTGATCCTGCCGCGCCGCAATTTTGCCGGCTCGTGCATTGGCGGGATCGCCGAGACGCAGGAGATGCTGGACTTCTGCGCCGCCCACGGGATTGTCTCGGACATCGAGTTGATCCCCATCCAGAAGATCAACGAAGCGTGGGATCGGATGCTCAAGCAGGATGTGCGCTACCGCTTCGTCATCGACATGGCTTCCCTGAAATCATGAGCGATCGATAGAGGACTGGTTACCCCGGAAGTGGGCCTGCCTACAGCCCGCCCCCCTGCGTTAGAGGGGTAAGGTTGATTCATTGCAATGGGTAGCTTGCTATGGCGCAAAGAAGAACCCACCCCTGCCCCTCCAGGGAGGGGCAGGGGTGGGTTTGGCGTGGGGGCGAATCAGCGGAATGACTGGTATTACCAAAAGACTTGCCATCGTACGTGCATGCATCCTGGTCACTGGGGCCTTCCTTAAAAAGAAGTTTCTTGGAAGGGTATTCTTTGAGTATGTTCTCCCGACAAGGACGCCCTGCGGTGGAAGAGGGCTGGCGGCGAAGTTTGGTCAACAACAGGATATGGGAACAACATGAACCCCAATGACAGAATCGTTCTGCGTAAGGTGGCTGGTGAGTATTTCCTTATGGCGCAGCAGGAGCGCTTTCGCGACAACCGCCGGCTGCACCGCGCGGTGAACGACCTGGCGCCGGTCCGGCCGGTCGTCCTGATCGACGAACTGCCCTGGACCGAAATGAACCTCAACGGCGAATTGACCCTGCAGTGCGAGGACCCAGTCTTGCGCGATGTTGAATGGTTTATGCGCTCGACCCTCTACAAGGCCAGGCACTTGCCGGCCGATATGATCATCGCCCCCTACGTGCCGGTCCACAAGAGTATCCACATCACGGACATCGGCGTCTCGATCGACGAAAGAACGATGGCGCAGGAAGGTCGTGACACGATCCGGTCGCACGAATATCACGACCAACTCGCCACGGAAGCGGACCTCGACAAGATCCACAATGCCGTCGTCACGTATGACCGGGAAGACACCCTGCGGCGATATCACCTGATCGGCGATGTGATTGGCGACCTCCTACCGGTGCGCCTCAAGGGGGTTGAATACGCTTCGACCGGGACGTGGGATGCCATCGCCATGTACCGCGGCGTGACCAACCTGCTGGTCGATCTGGCCGAGCGGCCGGACTTCATGCACCGGCTGGTGCGAAAACTGCACGATGTCCGCTGGGATACGATCAGGCAGATCGAGGCCCTAGGCCTGTTCGATAACGATCCTTACTCCCTGCACTGCACGCCGATTCTGGCGAGCGCCTTACCGGGCAAGGATTGTGACGGCGAACATGTTCTGTTGAAACATGTCTGGGGTCGGGCCGTCGCCCAGATCTTCGCCTCGGTCTCGGGCGCCATGCATGAGGAGTTCGACATCGATTACATCAAGGAGCCGATGTCCCGTTGCGGGTTGGTTTACTACGGCTGCTGCGAACCGCTTGATAAGAAGATGGATATTGTCCGGAAGATCCCGAACCTGCGCAAAATATCGATCACCCCCTGGGCGGACGTCAATGTCGCCGCGGAAGCGATCGGCCGGAACTATGTCCTCTCGGCCAAGCCCAACCCCGCTTCAGTCGCTGTTGACCGCCTGGACCCCACGCAGCTCCGCAAGGAGATCAAGACCATCCTGGACGCCTGCGGGCGCAACCACTGCTCGTGCGATCTGGTCCTCAAGGACATCAGCACCTGCAACGGCCGCCCGCAGAATATCTTCGAGTGGGAGCAAATTGTGATGGAGATGGTCAGGAACGGGTAGGGTCCCGGCTGTGACTATTTGGCGTGTTTGCCCAGGTAGGCGGCCACACCTTCGGCCGTGGGCTTCATGGCCTCGTCGCCTTCCTTCCAGTTGGCAGGGCACACTTCCCCGTGTTCCTCGGTGTATTGCAGGGCGTCCAGCACGCGGAGAGCCTCGTCCACGCTGCGGCCAAGAGGCAGATCATTGACGATCTGATGCCGGACCACACCGTGCGTGTCGATGAGAAACAGGCCACGCAGCGCCACGGCATCGTTGAGCAACACGTCGTAGGCCCTGGCAATCTTCTTGTCGAGGTCGGCCACCAACGGGTAGCTGATCTCCCCGATGCCGCCTTTGGCGCGCGGTGTCTGACGCCAGGCCAGGTGTGTGAACTGCGAGTCAACCGACACACCGATCACAACGGCATTCTTGTCCTTGAACCGCTTGGTCGCCTTGTCGAAGGCGATGATTTCCGAAGGACATACAAAGGTGAAGTCCAGCGGGTAGAAGAACAGGATCACATACCTGCCGCGATACGCCGACAGTTTGATTTCTCCGATGGAGTTATCAGCCATCACCGCTTGCGCGGAAAAATCAGGGGCTTCCTTGGTTACCAGTACCGACATTTTACACTCTCCTTGTCTTTATCGTTATTGCCGCCGCCACACGCTCGGGGTTACACGGCCCCTCCCGTGATTCAATCTGTGCACTAGAATGCTACGTGGATGGTAGCATTTGCAACATCTTTTTTTGTCCCGTCTTGGGTCCGCAAAAAATCAGTCCACGAGCGACGCGAGGGTTACGTCGCGCAACTGCCGGTCGACGACGGCCTGGATCCCGCCGATGGCGCGATGCATGCGGCAGGTACAGGCTCGGCGGCACGTTTCGCCCTCCGCCAGGCACTGACTCAGGCGCGTGCCCGTTGGCGACATCACCTGGAGTACGTCGAAGAGGGTGATCTGCTCCGCCTCGCGGGCCAGCGTGAGGCCGCCCCCCTTGCCGCGCCGGCTGCACAGCAAGCGACCCGACACCATCCGCGTGACCAGCTTGCGCAGGAACCGGTAAGGAATATCCATCTCGTCAGCGATTTCCAGCGATGAGGCGCCGCCCCCTTCGGTTTTCTCCCGCTGGGCCAGCAACACCATCACCCGGATCGCATAGTCTGCTTCGCGTGTTATCATGGAAAGTGATACTGCATCAGTAGCATTAAAGGGCGCGTGTGACAAGATCTGGTGGACCGGTTGCGGGCGATTGCGCCCGGGCTGGTTGTTTATCTGCCGGCCGGCTGGAGGGTGTAGACGTGCTGGCGTGCGAGGCGCACGGGACCGGCCGGAAGGTGTTGGGCGGTCGTCATGTCATAGAGATCCCCGTCGGGCGTGAAGTTCATGTCCTCGAATACCCACAGCACCTGGGACTCTCCGCCGCGATAAAGCACGGCCTTTTCGCCCGGCAGAATGGTCCGCTCCAGCATCAGCGGATTCAGTTTCTCGAACAGCCGCAACTGCTGGAAATGCCATTCAGTGGGCCGGTCCTCGGGGCCCCTAATCTGGGCGAAGTGGAAGCTCAGGGCGTCGTGCTCGGGATGCCAGAAGAGGCACCACATCATCCGGTAGGCCAGGCCGCGGAAGAAGACGTCGTCCGGATCGGCGCCGGCCTGGCGCAGGGCAGGGACGTCGAGATTGGCGATGCAGTCCGTCCAGATCGACAGGCACCCGAGGCGGGCCACCACGCCGGGACCATGCCGGTGCAGGCCGAAGACCCCGAGGTCCTCATTGTCATAGCGGTACCCGAGTCGCTGCATGGCGACCATAAGGTCCAGGTGGGCGCGGTATTGCGAAAGGATCGCCTGCGGCGGCTCCTGCTCGGGACGGTAATGTCCCAGCAGGTGCGTCTGGTCGGCGGTGCCGCCGGACTGCCCGGCTTCCAGGCGCTGGACCCAGTGGTACTTGTCGCTCGACAGATTGAAGGAGCTGTCCAGGAAGATGCCGTCGAGGCCGATCTGGTCATGGGCTTCGCCCCAGCGCTTCAGCCAGTAGTCGCGAACCACGGGATCGCGCAGATTCAACACGGCAAAGATGGGCGTGTAGTGGTCCGCCTCGATGGCATTGGAGGGGTTGCGCACAAACCCTGTCGTCGTCTGGGCCAGGGCCTCCATGATGGAGCCTTCGCGGGGGAGGAACCTGATGCGATCCGCGTTGCCGTTGCGCTGGCTGAAAATGCTCGTCAGGGTGGAGATCGAGGTATTGCCCCACATCTCGACCTCTGCGCCCGCGGCATGGGCGTCGCGGCATAACGCCGCGAGCGGTTCCCTGCCCACCGACTCGGCGACCTGGTAATCCACCGTGCAGCACATGTTGCTGACGCCCCAGGTGTTCATGTTGTTCTGGAAATGGTTGGCCAGCCCGATCAGCCGCACGCCGGCCGCGAGCAGTTTGGGAAGCCCGCTCACGCGGTAGCGGTCCATATCGGCCGGGCCCCACTCCTCGATGATGCCATAGGGGGGGACGCGCTCGCGCCGCATCCCGAGCTGCGCGTGGAGCGTCTCGTGTACCTGTTCCTTGACCGCCTCGTAGGCATTGGCGCGTCCAACCGCATCCTGCTGGCCGGGCGCGAACAGGACTTCGACGGGCGCCGTGGAAAAGGCAAGGGCCAGATCGCCGGTATGCTCGTGCCAGTGCACCAGTTCATCCTTGCCCCGCGGCTTTTCAAAGAGCGAGCGGACGTGGGCTACTTCCGTCACCCAGGTCACCAGCGTGCCCTGGGGCCCCGAGGTGAAGGTGAACCCCTGCAGTTCCGTCTGCAGGGGCAGGAACTGGAAGATGCTCGGATTGGCGCAGTCCGGCAGGTACCACTCGGTTGAGTGGAACTGCTCCACCGAGGTGATGGCCACCACCGGCGGCGTGAAGCAGTTTCGCATCCAGAACTCGTTGCCCACGGCACGCCCCCCGGGCTCCCAGGTGCCGCGGTCGAGGATGCGGAAAATCGGGATCGTGGCGCTCCGGTAGCGGTATTGATAACTGAAGCCGGTGTAAGCCGTGCCCCCGAGGGTACGGGTCACCGGGCGCAGGTCCAGCTCCAGCGTGGTGTCCTCCGCCGGCCGCGGCGCCTCGGTCCAGTCGGCGGTGCTGTAGCGTGTGCGAACCGTATGCACCATCCAGTCCAGCATCCCGCCTTCCTTACGGTCCATGCTGAAGGTCAGCGTGGTTCCGGCGGCCGTCGCCTTCACCTTCTGCAGGCGATACCGGCACAGGGTAATCCCGCCGGGATTGCGGATTTCCACGAACATGGGCCGCCGGCCGCTGCGGAGAACCGTCTCTCCCAGCGTCACCTGGCCCAGGCCCTGGAACTCCGCTTCTCCCTGCAAGGCAATGTGAATGCCGTTGGCCAGCGACAGTCCCTGTTTCAAGCAGTCATTCACACGCGTCATGGGTTTTCTGTGCCTCCTGACAAGCTACTTTTCGAAAGCGAACTCGACCTCGTTGGCCCAGTGCGATTCCCAGTAGGCGTGAAAGGCCAGGTTGTTTTGCTTGGAAACGCTGCGGCCCGCGGCGAGCTCGTAGCCGGGGCCCTTGTTGTCCGACACGCGGAAGGAGAACTTGATGTTTCGGCCCGCCTCCAGGGCGGCCTTTACGTCGGGGATCTCCGACCAGGGAAGGGCGCATTCCATGATGCGGGTGTTGCCGTCCTGGACGACGGCCAGCTTGCCGTTGTCGACGGGGCCGCCATCCTTCTCGGCTTTGCCCTGGCGCGGGTAGAAATGCTTGCGCGGAACGCCGGGAGCCAGCAGGCGCCAGATTTCCGTCCCGCCCCCGTATTTCGTCCCCACGGCATGGAGGAAGTACTCGTAGTCCGTATCCTTGTACACCATGAACCGAGGCATGGTCCCCGCGGGGTACTCGTACAAGCCCTTCTGCTGGGTGGGCAGCACGTTGAAGGCAATCTGGACCGCATCGCCGGCGAACGGCAGGTCGGGGTTCTTGCGGTAGGAGTAGCGCCGCACCCCCGCGGGCCAGATGAATGGCTTCTTGTGTTCGGTATCTTTCGAATGGTAGCTCTGCGCCGGGTAGTAGTACTGGTCGTCGTCGCGCGTCGCGAAGCGGACGGCGCTCTCTTCGGCGGTGCTGTCCGCCACCTTGGCGGCAAAGTAGAAGTAGTCGGCGTCGTAAGCCAGGTAGCTCACCGTCATCCCGGCTCCGGCCTTCTCGGGGAACTTGGCGAAGGGCAGCCAAGCCTTTTCGGTCATGTTCGGGCCGCTGTCATGGGCGACGGTCACGATCTGCGGCAGCACGTCCGCCCAGTCGTCCAGTTTGCCGTCCACAGCCACGGTGCGCTTGCTGATGACGTTCACGTGCAGCCCCTCGGTCAACGTCGACGTGCCGTCACGGCCGGCATCAAAGACGACCGACAGGGGGTAGACGTTGTTCTCGCTGGCCTTGTTTCCCGTTACCTTGAGGGACAACGTCCTGGTTTCGTGGGCCGCCAGGGTCAGGGATTGGGCGGGGGATTCCACCCCAAGGTCGCCGAGCGTGATCTTGAGGGCGCCCGTGACCGGCCGGTTCAGCACATTCGCGAGCACCACTTGAAGCACCGGTTGCCGATCCAGCCGCGTCGTCAGGTCCCGTGCCTGGAGTTCCACCGGCGCCAGGCCGTCGATCTGTGCGGCGCGGAGCGCGTCGAGCAGCCGCGCGAAGGAGCCGGTCTTGCCGGTGGTGCGCAGGAAATACCCGTTGCCGTTGAGCGGCACGACGATTCGGCCTTTTACGCGCGGTACGGGGTTTCCCAGGTAATCGTACAGGCTGAAGTCGCGGTCGGCCTTGGCCAGGGTCAGACTTGCATCGGTCAGCACTTCGGCACTGGCGATCGCCTTCTGCAGCGCGGCGCGTTGCTCCTTCGGGGTCTCCGCCGGGAGGGACTCCAGCTGTTTCCGGAGGGCCGCCACCTGCGGTGCATTCTTGAGCCCGAGGACGGACCGGAACTTCAGCAGGTCGCGCCCGTAGTAGGCTTTGCTGAGGTCGCCAACCACCACCACGGTGCCATCGTCAGGGTTGGGTTTCCGGTCGGTTCCCGGAAGACCGTCGAAAACGAAAACCCAGGGCAGTCCGCCTGTAAAGAGCAGTTGCCGGAATTCCCGCTCGCCCAGGAAGTGCTGGGTCGCGGCGATACCCCCGCCACAGGCCCAGGCCTGAATCATGTTCACTTTATTCGTTTTGCCATCGGCGGTGAGGACGGTCGCGCGTTGGGCGGTGCGGGTGACATCATGGATCACTCCCGCCGTACGGGTCAGGCCCTGGGCCCGCATGGAGGCGATCACAGGGGCCACATGATCCTCGGTGTTGGCGAACCAGCTTTCGGTGTCCCATGCGCGGACCGGGCCGAGGGGCGACTTACGTTCCATCCAGGCGGGGATCAGCGTGGGCACGGTTCCCATGGGCTGGTAGTGAATGCTGGTGAAGTCGAGCCACTTGAGAAAGGTGTCTTTGCCATCGCCGAACAACTTATCCTCGGTGTTCATGGAGGAGCAGGTTCCCCCGATGAGGACTTCCACCTTGTCCTGATCGCGGGCCTCGACAATCCCTGTGGCCATGCGCTCGTAGAGCTCGCGGTAGCGAGGCATATCGGCGCCCCATCCGGAGATGGAGCAGCCTTCCCAAGGCTCGTTCCACAGTTCCATGGCGTTGAGGGGACCCTTGGGCCAGCCGTGTCGGCCGGCGACCTCTCGGCACCATTTCTGGAAGTCCATGTCAAACTGAGGCATCCAGGCAAAGTCGCCGGGGTACGACATCGGTCCCTCGTCCTTGTCGTTCAGGAAGGATCGGACGACGCCGAGCGGCATGGTGCCCTGGTCGCCCCCGTTGATACAGAGCATCAGGGTAATGTCGTGCTCCGCCATGGTGTTGCAGTATTTGGCCAATTGCGCCATCTGGTTCGAACACGTCTGCCCAGTGGTCGGCTGGTAGCCCCACTCGATGCGCGTCCCCTTGATGCCCAGGCGCTGCCAGAGGCTGCACATTTCCGGCGAGAATTCTTGCAGATCCAGCGCGTAAGTGGGGTGCTGCACCTTACCCGGGGTCGCCGGGGGTGTGCGCAGAAAGGCCGCGGCGAATTGCCGGCCCTGGCCCGGAAGATCGACGACGAGCACGTAGGCCCCAAACCGGTTCGCCACCTTGGGTTTGAGGGTCACGTTGGCGAACCCCTTGGCCGGGAGATCCACACTCACGGGCACCGATCCGCAGACCTCTTCCTTCCGGCACAGCTGTACCCAGCCGTCCAGGGGATCGCTGACGGTGGCATAGGCAATGGTCTCCACCGTGCCCTTCGCCTTGAGCGGCTGACCCGACTTGTTGACGATCTGAAGGGTGAAGGCGATGTCGTCGCCCGGCCAGAAGACGTTGGCGGGGGCCGTGCAGGAAACCTGCTGCACGGAGTAGTTGGTGGCCAACTGGCCGGGGGTTAGGCCGAAGACCTGATCCGAACCTTTCCCGCCGTCGAAGGCCGTCGCCGGGGTTGTCAGCAGTGCCGGGAGAAGGAGGGCCAGGCCCCATCCGATACCTCGTGCCATTAGATCATGCCTTCGCTTCATCGTAGCTGTCCTTTCTGCTGTCATGTTGAGCGGGATTGATGGTTTCGAGAGAGGCGAGACTTCTGTCCCCTTCTTTATCTTTAAGAAGCGTTATTAATGCGCCGATTGGATCAGCGCGTCAAGCTCATCGCCCTTCCCTGAGAAGGCGGGAACGTTACCCGCCCTTGATGATGGAAGTCACCTCGCGGTGCCAGGCGATATTTGCCCAGAGCCCTTCGAACTGGGGATGGGTAAAGTTGGACGAGCCGTTAAACTTGAACCCCAGCTCGGCTCCCAGCTTGGCACCGATCAGTCCCGTCTCCTTGACAAAATCCCAGTCCAGCAGCGGGTGCTCGCGCCACATGATCGGCCCCCATCCCTCGGTGCTGCCGCAGGGGACGCCCAGCGTCTTTCCGACAGCGGCAACGTGGGTCAGTTTGCCGCGCATCCATGTGACGAGATCGTCCCGGCAGGTCGGCCACGTCTGCCGGATACTGGCCAGGCAGCGCTCGTAGCCCGCGTCGCTGTCGGAAGCGGAATGGATGGCGTTGAAATAGTCGACGCGGTTCGAGAACTCGATGTTCTGGGTGAACCAGTGGTGAACATCGAGGACATCGAAGCGGCTCAGGTCCATCCGGTCCCAAGGCGTGGAGTTGCTGTGAGTAAAGCAATAAAGGAAATCCAGCGCCGGCCAGGCCTCCTTGAGTCTTCGCAGTGTTTCGGTGGCGAAGGCATTGTAGAAATCGAACTGGCGGGGATTGTAGCAGTGGCTGTCGACATGGCGGCACCGCTCCTCCTCCGACAACCCCTCCAGGTCACCCTGGCGGGGGGCGCTCAGGCTTTCCAGCATGAGGTTCAGCCACTCGAAGCCGTGCCAGAGGGGATATTCGTTAAGCAAGTCCACGTAGAGGATCGTATCGAGCAGGTTATGGGACTCGAGAAAGGCGAGGGTCTCGTGCCAGATGCGGACAAACTCGTCCACTCCCTGCACCTGCTTGTGGCGATTCTCACGAACATTCGGGAACCAGGTGGCGATGCCGACCTTGACGCCGCGCTCGCGACACTTGGGGAGGAACTCCGCGAGACCGGCCCTGGGCTCCAGGTACGTGCCCCAGGGGTTCCGCCACGGGCTGCCCAGGCCCTGGTCACGCGGCCTGAAGAAGCGCTCCGTGACGGAGCCGTCAGAGCCGGAAGCGACCAGGTGGGGGAATCCCTCGATCCGGATGGCGTTGTAACCGCGCGCCACCAGCTCATCGAGGGCCTTGTCCCAGTTGGCAAAACTGCCGTGTTTGTAATGCCGGGTCAGCCAGCCGGTATCCCACATCGCGATGGCCAGGCGCCCCTCAGTCTTGCTCAGTGCCGTCATATCATTCCCCCCTTGGATGACTGGAATGCTCAAGGCCTCCTGTCATAGCCTCTTCGCCTCAGGGAGTCCACCCCTTTCAGTTTCGATGTTATTGAAAGTCGTCCTGTCGTTTCCAGCCGACCCTGTGTTAACGTGCCGCATGAACATCAGTTTGGGTAATGAGCAATGTCGTATGGTCATCACCACGCCGATGACGGCGTGTTTTGCAGAGTATGGCCCGCGGTTTGACACCCTTGGCGCGGTGACGGCTGTCCACTGTGACGGTCAGAGCTTCTGCACGCGCGAGGGGTTGATTGACGAGTTCAACATCCAGCCTCCGCTGGCGCCTCCGGGCTATGAAGCCGCCAAGCCCGGTGAGCCGTTCGTGAAGATCGGCGTGGGCGAACTCCTGCGCGCGGACGCCGGTCCGTACCGTTTCTCGCATCCCTATACGGTCCGGCAGCTGGCCCCGGTGACCTTGGAGCAACAGGACGGCCTGCTGAGGCTGTCGCAATCGTTGCGCTCGGAAACCGGCTGGGGCTACGAATACCGGAAGACTTACCGTGTTCAGCCTGACGCCGCGATGCTGGTGATCGAATACACGCTGACCAATGTGGGGCAGCGGCCGATTCACGCCGAGCAGTACAACCATAACTGGTTCAACTTCAGTGGCGATCCCGTCAACGGGCAGTATTTCGTGGAAGCGAAGTTCGACATGATGGACCAGGGCACCGCGTGGACAGAACGCCAGGGGCAACGGCTCGCCGTGAAGGGGCGGCTTGGCCAGGCCAGTTACTTTCCCTCACCACGGTCTGCTCCGGCGGCGGCGAACTGGTTGCACGCCGGCCATGCGGGCCGGGGGCAGGGGGTCTTTGTCGGCGGCGATTTTGACGTCGCCAGGTTTGCCCTGTATGCCGACCCGGGCGCGCTCTGTCCGGAGGTGTTCGCCGAGATCAGGCTTGCCCCAGGCCAGGTGCGGACCTGGAATCGAACCTACGCCTTCCATAGCCACGGCACTGCGGGCGCTCCGAACGTCATTGCCAGGTGACGAGTTCGTCCAGGGAAAGGCGGGGGGAGGGGCGATCCGGGCGTGAGGTCGGCCAGCCCAAGGTGATCAAGGCCTGCGGCAGGATTTCCGTTGGCCAGCCCACGATCCGGCGCACCACCTTCGGCCGTATCCAGCCGACCCAGCACGTCCCGAGCCCAAGCTCCGCCGCCTGCAGAACGGCATGCTCGCCGGCGATGCCCAGGTCCAGCAGGGAATAGTCCACATGCGACAGCAAG
Organism: uncultured Verrucomicrobiota bacterium; assembly: GCA_964404035.1. GTDB lineage: Bacteria > Verrucomicrobiota > Kiritimatiellia > CAIKKV01 > CAITUY01 > CAMBRF01. The sequence goes on from CAYOIT010000003.1 coordinate 17,827, forward strand.
GGGGCCACCCGGTGCGTGACCAGTGACTTCCGTACGCCCAGCACGAGAATGACGGGGGCCTGTGCCGCCCACACCATGCCCAGCCCCGGCAGGGTACCCTCGTCGAGCAGCCTGGCGCGAAGCGTGGCCTCGGTGGCCACCACGAACCGCCACGGCTGACGGTTACAGGCGGAAGGCGCCAGCCGTGCGGCCTCCAGGATCTGCTCCACCGCCGCGCGGGGGACCGGGTCAGGCCGGTAGGACCGACAACTGAAACGCGCGGCCGCCAGCTCTCCCAATCCACGAGGGATCTGATCAGCAGAGCACATCCCGTTTTCCTTCCCGCACCTGCGCCACCAGCGCCTGGGTTCGGCTGCGCGCGCTTTCGGACATCTCGCGCATGAAGGCGTCGATGCAACGCTCGCCGATGGCGCGGGTTTCGGGCGAGGCATAATCCAGGAGATACTCCACGAAGGTGGAGACGGCATTCGGGTCGCAGTGGGCCTTGATGTCGCCCGGCTTGGCCAGGTCCATGAAATCGGCGCCGGTCCGGCCCAGTCGGTAGCACCCCGTGCAAAAAGACGGGACGTAGCCCTCCTGGCAGATGGACTGGATGACTTCATCAAGGGACCGGGTGTCACCGAGGGCGAACTGCTGTTCGTCCTCGTGATTGGCCGAGGCTTCGCCGTAGCCGCCCGGGTTGGTGCGGGACCCGGCGCTGATCTGGGAGACGCCCAGGGCAAAGAGCGCGTTACGCATGTCCGCCTTCTCGCGTGTGCTTAGAATGATCCCCGTATAGGGCACCGCGAGACGCAGGATGGCGACCACCCGCTTGAAGTCGTGATCCGAGACCGGGTGCGGTATGGCGAGGGTGGCGGGGGCGTTCTGGGCCGATTCGATCCGCGGCACGCTGATGGTGTGCGGTCCGGCGCCGAACGTGCTGTCGAGATGCCGGGCATGCGCGAGCATGGCGAGGACCTCGAAACGAAAATCGTGGAGCCCCAGGAGGGCCCCGATGCCGACATCGTTGATGCCCGCCTCCATGGCCCGGTCCATGGCATAGAGTCGCCCGCTGTAGTCCGCTTTCGGGCCCGGGGGATGCATGCGGGCATACGTGTCGCGGTGATAGGATTCCTGGAACAACACGTAAGTGCCGATGCCGGAGTCTTTCAGCCGCCTGAAATCAGGAACGGAGAGAGGGGCAATTTCGACGTTGATCCGCCGGATCTCGCCCCGGCCGTCCGCTGTCTTCACGGAGTAGGCCACCTCGATCGACTCCAGCAGGTAGTCGAGCGCCGAGCGCTTGGGGTCCTCACCGGTCAGCATCAGGAGGCGTTTATGGCCCTGGCGTTCCAGCAGTTCGATCTCAACACGAAGTTCATCCATGCTCAGGGCGCGGCGTTTCATGGACTTATTATCGCGCCGGAAGCCGCAGTAGAGGCAATTGTTGGAGCAGTAGTTGGAGAGATAGACGGGCGCGAACAGAACCAGGCGCCGCCCGTAAATGGATTGTTTGATACGGCGCGCGGCGTCAAAGAGCCGTTCGGTGGTGGCCGCATCGTCGGCCTGGAGGAGGAGGGCGGCCTCATGAAGCTCCAGCCCTTTGCCCAACAGGGCCTTGTCGATCACGGCGTTGACCGCCCCGGCGTCCGTCGCTTTGCCTCCGGCCAGCAAGGCGTCGATTCCTGCCTCATCGATAAAAGTCGTCTTCGTGTCATTCATGGTAGTTCTCTCCAAAAAAGTTTAGCGGCAGACCCCGGACTTGACGGACACGCCTTCCAGGGCGCCCAGTCTTCCCGTGAGTGCGCCCAGTCTATCGGTGGTGGTATCGACCACGAGCGTGATGACGCAGACATTGCGCGAATGATAGGGAATGCCGGTGCGGGCCACGACGATCTCGCCGAACTCGGTGAGGATGTCATTCACTTTGACGGCCGACTTGTTACGGTCTTCCACGATGATCCCGACGAATCCCAGTCTATTGTCCATAACTCGCTCCCGGTGTTCTGATGCGGGTGCCATACGGCGGGGAGGGTGGACCGGGGCGGGAAGAAGGTGCGCCGGGAGGCCCCGGGCGGAGGTTCTTCGCCGGCCCTTGAGTTCAGTCACCAACCTTGTCGCAGGCACGACTTGCTTCTCATTGAAAAGCGTTAAAATATTCACACATTATCGCCCGCCTGTCAACCCCGCGGATGGATCCGGCTGTAAGGCGGGCCTTGAATGGTGGCTTGTGTTGGATCCTCCTGATCTGGTTCACTGCTGTGAACCGGCGGTGTTTCCGCCAGGAACAAGGAGACTGGAATGATCAAAGGCATTGCCCACGTATGTTTATCGGCGACGGACTTGGCGGCGGTCGAACGTTTTTACTGCAATGGACTGGGACTGAAGAAGGCCTTTGACTTCATCCGCAACGGCCGGGTGGTCGGGTTTTACCTGCAGGTGTCGGACCATTCCTATGTCGAGGTATTTCAGCACGACGCGATCGATCTCAAGGCGAAGAGTCCGATCCTCCATTTCTGCCTGGAGGTCGACGACATCGAGGCGGCCGGGCGGCGTCTCACCGAAAACGGCTATGAAGCGACCGCGAAGAAACTGGGAGCCGATCAAAGCTGGCAGCTGTGGACGGCGGATCCGAGCGGAGTGAGGATTGAGTTCCATCAATACACCGCGCACAGTACCCAGCTCACTCACGCCAACTGCATCCTGGAATAGATGGCCTAATGGGCCATCCATGCCACTGGAGCCCCATCCTTGACCCGTCGGGGAGGGTCTTCTAGAGTGTCCGCTCAACACCAAGGCAGGGAGACCGTATGGCAAGGATTGACTGGTTTAACGAAGCGCGCTTCGGCATGTTCATTCACTGGGGTGCTTACAGTGTCGCGGGACGCGGGGAATGGGCCTTCAACCGCGAACGAATTCCCAAGGACGAATACGTTGAACGTTATGTCAATGAGTTCCGGGCCGAGCATTATGACCCCTCGGCCTGGGCCGCGCTGGCGAAGGCGGCCGGCATGGGTTACCTGGTGCTGACGACGCGGCATCATGACGGGTTCGCGTTGTGGAATACGGCGACCAGCGATTTCCATGCAGGGCGGCTCGGTCCGAAACGGGATCTGGTCGGCCCGTTTGTCGAGGCGGTGCGCGGCGCCGGATTGCGCGTGGGCCTCTATTTTTCCCCGGCCGACTGGAACCATCCGGACTACCCGGGCGCTTACGAACGGGACTGGCCGACCCTGTGGCGCGACGAGGCGGCGCGCCGGCGCTTTGTTGCCTATTACCAGGCCCAGCTCCGCGAACTGCTCACGCGCTACGGCAAGATCGACCTGCTCTGGTATGACGGCTGCATCCCGTTGCCGTTGGAGGGCGAGACCACCAATGCCATGGTACGCGAACTCCAGCCGGACATCCTGATGAACGACCGGCTCGGAAAGCCCTGCGATTTTGAATGCAGCGAGCAGACGATCAAGCCCAAGGATGGCCCCTGGGAAGCGTGCATGACGCTCAATGACAACTGGGGATACCATGCCGGCGATACGGCGTGGAAGCCGCCGGCCGAAGTGGTGCGCCTGCTGCTGACCTGCGGCAAGGATGGCGGCAACCTGCTGCTGAATGTGGGTCCGCACGGGGATGGCACGATTCCCGAGCCGTCGATCGCGATTCTTCGCGAGGTCGGGGCGTGGGTGCGGCGTAATGGCGAGTGTCTGCCCCATTCAGGCCGTTCGCCGTTCACCTGGAACACCTCGGGTGTGGTGACCGTTCGCGAGCGGAGTGTGTACCTGCATCTGCTCAAGAGCCCGGGACCCGAGTTCTGTTGGGGGGAACTGAAGAACCGTGTGCTGAGGGCGACCTTTGTCGCCACAGGAAAGCCGGTGGCGTTCCGTCAGGAAGGCGCTCGTTTGTTCCTGACCGGCCTGCCGTTCCCGTTGATCGAACCCCTGGCCACGACGATCCGGCTGGAGGTCGAGGGCACGCCGGAACCGATCACGAAGCAAGAGACGTTCTGGATTCCCGGGTGACGAGGCGGCCTTCCGTAAACAGCTCTTTGGGGGTAAGATCAGTATATGAAAAACAGAACAGGTAGAGTCGCCGTCTTTGTGAAATCCAAAGCTCCCCTGGCTTTGCGGACCTACCCGGTGCTGCCGCCGGAACGCGATCACGCCCTGCTCAAGCTGGTGATGAGCGGAATCTGCGGAACGGATATCCATATTCTCGAAGGACGCCTGCCCATCCCCCCGCCGTTCATTCCCGGCCATGAATTCATAGGCCGGATCGAAGCGTTGGGCCCGGGTGTCAAGACCGATGGACTGGGAACGCCCCTGAAGAAAGGTGATGCCGTCATTGCCTGTGTGGCCCTCCCTTGCGGAACCTGTTTCTGTTGTCGCCAGGGCGAAACCGCCAGCTGCCTCAATTTCGGCGTTTCCAACATCAAGAACCCCGACACGGCGCCGCATTTCTTCGGCGGATTCGGCGAGTACCTTCATCAACCCGCCAAGACCCTGGTTAAAATTCCCGATGGTATCGACATTCGCGCCGCCGCCGCGCTTCCCTGCGCGGGGCCCACGATCATTCGCGCCCTTGATTTTGCGGGAAACCTGCAGAAGAAGGAACTCGTTGTCGTGCAGGGGACCGGTCCCGTGGGCCTCTTTGCCATCGCGTATGCCACCGCCGCCGGTTGCACGGTCATCGCCATCGGATCCGGCTCGATTCCCGCCCGGCTCAAGGCCGCCAAAGACCTGGGGGCGCAATGGGTTCTGGACTATCGCAAGGTTCCGGCCGAGAAACGTCTGAAACTGGTGCAGGACGTCGCCGCCAGGTTGAAGCGAGGCAACGGGGCCGACGTGGTCATTGAGGCCAGCGGGTCCCCCGCCGCGATTCCCGAAGGGATCAACCTCCTGCGTACTTTGGGCCGTTATGTCGTTCCCGGCCAGTATTCCCTGAGTGGCCCCGTCGCCATCCAGCCCGAATCCATCACCTTCAAAGCCCTGAAGATCATCGGCAGCGGACAATACAAGATGGCGGATATCCGCACGTATCTGGTCTTTCTCAAGAAGCATCCGTCGATTGCCCGGGCCATCTCGAAACTGGTCAACCCCTTTCGCCTCAGCCAGGCGGAAAAGGCCATCAAGGCCGTTTCGTCCGGTCGCACCGTCAAAGGCGTTTTTGTGCCGTAACTTCCCGCCATGCCAACCACCGTGACAACTGCTCCTTGTGCCAGCAAAGCGCTTTCCTGCCAACAGCTCGGAAAGGTCCTGGGCGATTTTGCCCGGGTGATGGTGTGCCCGGCTTCAACCCAGTGGCGGGCCGACTCCTTCCGCGCGACCGCCAACGAACCGATGACCCTTCGCCGGGCCAAAGCCCTGAAGGCGGTCCTGGATCGCTGTCTTCTGCCGGCCGTTCCCGGCGAACTCCTCATTGGGGTGGGAAACATCGGGCGACGCCTCCCTTCCGATCCGATCGTCGAGGCCGCCCTTGAGGCCGATCAGCGCTACTTGAGAGAAAGCATCGGCGCCCGTCATTTCGCGGTGCATTCGGATCATCATGCCCCCGACTATGCCAAGCTGTTGCGGCTCGGGTTTGGCGGACTGAAGGCTGAAGTGGCCTCCTCCCTGCCCCGGCAGGACGAAACCGGTCGACTTTTTCTCGCCTCCGTGCAGGTGGCGCTCGAGGGTGCCTCCTCCCACATGCGCCGGTGGAGCCGGCATCTGAAAACGATCGCGCCCGAACACCCGGACCATCAGGATCGGCTCCTGCAGCAGGCCTTGATGATGGATCGGCTCGCGGAAGCGCCGGCGTCGACCTTCACTGAAGCCCTCCAACTGACCCTCAGCTATCATTACATGATGCAGTTGGATGGCCGCGAAGCCATGGCCTTTGGCCGGATGGATCAATACCTCCATCCCTACTATCTCTCGGACCTCGCCGCGAAGCGCATCACAGACGATGAGGTTCAGGCTCTTTTCGATCACCTCTTCGCCAAGATTACCGTCGATGGCGATGTCCAGAATATCGCCCTCGGCGGTGTCAAGCCGGCGGACGGAAGCGACGCCACCAACGAGCTGTCCTTCATGATTCTGGAAGCCTGCAAACGCGTCGGCCGGGCTGGCGGCAATTGCACCGCGCGGATTCACAAGAACACCCCGTCCGCCTTTCTGGAGAAGTGCGCCGAGGTGATCCGCACCGGGATCGGCTATCCCGCCGTCTTCAATGATGAGATCGAAATTCCCGCCCTGGTCCGCCAGGGGTATACGCTGGAAGATGCCCGGGACTACTGCTTTGTCGGTTGCATTGAAGTGTTTATCCAGGGCAAACAGGCTCCGTGGGCCGACAGCCGACTCAACCCCGCTCACAGTCTGAACCTGGCCCTTTTCAACGGGAAGGATACCTTGACCGGTGAACAGGCGGGTCCGGCCACCGGTGAGCCGACCGACTTTGAAAGTTTCTTCAAGGCCTTTGTGACGCAGTTGGAGGTCAATCTCGACAAGCACATCACCGACTGGAACAACACCCAGGCCCACTACGATACCCAGGCCATGAATTTCACCAGTCCGCTCATGAGCGCTCTCGTTGCCGATTGTATCGCCCGCGGGCGGGATATGAACGACGGCGGCGCCTGCTATCCCGGGAATTGCGGGTTCGGGGTCATGGGTTTGGCGGTCGTCGCGGATTCATTGGCCGTCCTGAAGCAGTTGGTGTTTGAGGAGAAGCGGTTCACCCTCGACCAGTTGCGTGCGATGCTGCTGGCCAATTTCGAGGGCTATGAAAAGGAGCGCCAACTGATTCTGCGGGGAGTCCCCAAATTCGGGAATGACGATGACCGGGTGGATGCCCTGGCCGTTCGCTATGTCCACGAGTATGCGACCCGCTTCGACCGGTATCGCACGCCTCAAGGCGGACACTACTGGAGTCTTCTGGGGTCCAATATTTCCAATATCTGGGGTGGCTCGCAAGTCGGTGCGACGCCGGACGGCCGTCTTTCCCGGACCCCGCTTTCGGATGCGGCCAGTCCCTATTTCGGCCGGGATATGAAGGGGCCGACCAGCAGCGTGAAGAGTGTGGCCAAGATCCCCTACGAGCTTTGCCTGGGTGGCAATGTGGTCAATATGAAACTCCACCCCTCTGCCATCCAGGGCCCCCAGGGGTTGAAAGCCCTGACCTCCCTGATTCGCACCTGCTTTGACCTGGGAGGCAGCGAGCTTCAATTCAACACCACCGACCGCGCGGTGCTGGAAGAGGCCATGAACCGACCCGAAGCGTACGAGAACCTGGTCGTGCGTGTTTCGGGGTTCAGCGCCAACTTCATCTGGCTGGAGAAGGCGGTGCAGAAGGACATTCTGGCCCGGACCGAGCATGCCTTGTTCGGCTCGCATTGACATTCGTTCGGTGACGGGACATAATGGGTCACCGTTTTCCAATAAAGGACACCGTCATGCACCCGAAGATCAATCACCTTATTCAATTGCAGGAACTTTCCCTGATTCGCGCCGAACAGAAAGCCCACCGCCATGGTCACCGTCTCGACGAACTCGATGCTTCCATCGCCACCCTGACCGGTGAACTCGCGCCGGATATCCAGGCGCTGGTGAGCCGCATGCAGAAGCGCGATTCGATCATGATCGTCCCCATGACCAACGGGTTTTGCAATGGATGCGGCATGCGGTTGCCCACCAGTCACGTCCAGGCGGTCAAAGTGTCGGATCACATCCAGGTCTGTCCGATCTGCACCCGCATTCTCTACTTTGAAGATGGTCTTCCCCGGAATATCGGCAAAGCCCCGCGCCGGACCGAGCCGCGCAAGGTGGGGATTGCCCGTTTCTCTTCTCCGACGCTCATGATCCCGAAACTCAAAGCCACCACGCGCGATGAAGTGATTGCCGAAATGGCCGAGAAGATGAAACAGGCCGGTTTTGTGGATGATTCTGACAAACTGGTGGACGGGGCGTTGAAGCGCGAGGCGATTGTTGGAACCGCCGTGGACCATGGGATTGCCTTTCCCCACGTTCGCGGGGTCGAGGGGGGCGGCCTCACATTGGCTCTGGGCTTGAGTGTCAAGGGAGTCAAGTTCGACGGTCAGGACAAGGCTCTCACGCGCATCGTCTTCTTTATGGTCATTCCGACCGCTGCCAGCGCCTTCTACCTCAAGCTTCTGGCGGGTCTGGCGGAAACCTTCGCTGATGCCGAAGCCCGCAAAGCGCTCCTGGCGGAAGAACTTCCCGAGAAACTCTGGAAGACCCTGATCAAGCTCACCAAGAAGACCATTGTCTGATCCGCCGCCGTTGTCTCCACCGCCGTGGCACGGGCCTCTTGCCCGTTGCCGGCTACAGGCGGGCCGCGCCAGCCACGTTCCGCCGGTCAGGACGTGCGTTTCTCGAACTGCCGGAGATCTTCCTCACTGCCGAAGACGACCAGCGTGTCGCCCTCGAGCATGATATGATCGCCTCCCGGCGCGGTGACCGACTGGAGCGCTCCTTTTTCATCTTTGTGCCTGATTTCCAGCACCGTGAGTCGATGGGTGTTACGCATCCGGGTTTCGGACAGGGTCTTTCCCACGAAGGATTCAGGGACCTGCAGTTCGATGATGCCGGAGTCCGGGCTAACCTGCATGTAGTCGATCACCGTGCGCGCCACAAGGGTACGTGCAAGCCGCATGGCCCGGTCCCGTTCGGGATAGACGATCTTGTCGGCGCCCACGCGTTCCAGCACTTTGCCGGCGTTATCGGAGGCCGCCTTGGCGACCACCTTCGGGACACGCAGGTCTTTGAGCGCCATCGTGGCCAGGATGCTGGCCTCGAGGTTGGAGGCCATTGAGACCACCACCACATCGCACTCGCTGAACCCGGCTTCTTCAAGCGCCTGGGGATCGGCGGCGTCACCCTGAACCGCCTTGCTGACGGCGCCGCTGAGGTGTTTCACAACATCCCGATCACGGTCCATGAACAGGACATCCACGCCCTGCTGAGCCAGACTTTTTGCCAGGCAGGTTCCAAACCGCCCGCCGCCGATTACACCTATGGTTCTCATTCCATCCTCGCGATCATCCTACGATGACTTCCTCATCCGGCAGCCGAATGGCCTGCCCGATGTCCTGGCGCCCGATCACCAGTGCCAGGGTTAACGGGCCCACCCGTCCGACAAACATCAGCAGCATGATGATGAGTTTTCCGGCGGTGGTGAGCGTCGGGGTGATCCCGGTGGACAATCCAACGGTACCAAACGCGGATACCGCCTCAAAGAGCAATCCATCCGCCCTGCCGACCGCCCGGAGGACCGGTGACGGCGGCTCAACCGTCAGGAGAAGCCCGAAGGCCACGGCGACCAGCACGCTCGCCAGAATGAAGATCGAGAGGGCTTCACGAACAATGTGGAAGGGAATCGTGCGGCCATGGCTTTCGACATGGGGTTTTCCGCGGATCATGGAAAGCATCACGCGCAGCATGACGGCGACCGTGGTGATCTTGATGCCGCCGGCGGTTGAGCAGGGGCCGCCGCCGATGAACATGAACAGCATGGTGAGAAACAGCGTGGCAGGATGAACCAGGCCCATGTCCACCACGTTGAAGCCCGCCGTACGCGGCGTGATGGAATGAAACAGGGACACGACCAGCTTGTTCAGGGTGTTCAACGGCGCCAGGGTTCCGTTCCATTCAGCCAGGCCGATCAGGACCCAGCCGGACAGTACCAGGATCAAGGTGGTCTTGAGGACGATCTTGGTGTGGAGGGTGAGCCGTCCCCGGACCAGCCGGTTCCGGCGCCAGAACCGGATGGAACTGAGGTCGTAGAGCACCAGGAATCCAATGCCTCCGAGAACGATGAGGGCGGCGATGGTGAGCAACAGCACCGGGTCGTTCTGCCAGGACGCGAGGTTGTCAGGAAAGAGCGCAAACCCCGCATTGCAGAAGGCGCTGATGGAATGGAAGAGGCCGCTGTAGAGCGCCTCCCCGAATGGCTGGGCCTGAGTGGTCATGAGCCGATGCGTCAGGACGGCGGCCCCGGCGGCCTCAAACAGGAGGGTAAACAGGATGGCCCGTCTCAGCAGGGAGGGCAGGCCGCGGATCCGGTCATAGCCGAGCGAGTCGATCAAAACGAACTCATTCTGCATGCCCAGCCGGCGTCCCACCATCACGAGCAGAAAGGTTCCCAGGGTCATGATTCCCAGGCCGCCGGCCTGGATCATGACGAGGATGGCCCCCTGGCCGAAACGGGAGAAGTGTGAGCTGATGTCGACCACGCTCAGGCCGGTTACGCACGTGGCGCTGGTGGCGGTGAAGAAAGCGGTCAGGGGATCCGTCCAGGTATTCCGGCTGCTGGAGACCGGGAGGCACAGTACCAAGCCCCCCAACAGGATGGCGGCGGCAAAGGCCCGCACGAGAATCCATTCCGGGCTGGCTTTGGTTCTGAACGGACTCATAAGCGCGAACAGCCGCCCCCGATCCGTAGCGTCACGGTTTGCGTAACCGGGCCACAAAACGCGCCATGCGGGCGGTGGCTTCCTTGATCTCTTCCAGATCGGTCGCATAGGCACAGCGCAGGAAGCCTTCACCGCAGGCCCCAAACGCGCTGCCGGGCACGCAGGCCACGTTCTCCTCGTCGAGCAGACGCAGTGCGAACTCCTTGGAGCTCAATCCGTAATCCCCGATGTAGGGAAAGACATAGAAGGCGCCCTTGGGCACATGACAGGGCAGCCCCATCTCATTCAACTCAGCGCAGATGAAATTACGCCGCTTTTCGTACGAGCTCCGCATCTCCTCGGTGTCGACCTGTGTCTTGAGGGCCTCGATGGCCGCCAACTGGCTGATGATCGGGGCACACATCATGATGTACTGGTGGATCTTCATCATGGCCTCGCTCAACTCGGGGGTGGAGCAGGCGTAGCCCAGACGGAAACCAGTCATGGCCCAGCCTTTCGAGAAGCCGTGCAGGAAGATGGTGCGGTCCTTCATGCCCGGAACCGCGGCGATACTGGTCCGCACCCCGTCGTACGTCAATTCGGAGTAGATCTCATCGGTGATCAGGACCAGATCATGCTCCTTGGCAAACGCGGAGATCTCCTCCACATCGCTCTGGGCCAACGTGGCACCCGTGGGATTGGTGGGGAAATTGAGGATCAGCGCGCGGGTTCGCGATGTGACCTTTTCTTCCAGCATGCGGCGCGTGATCCGGAATCCGTCCTCGCGCCGTGTTGAAACCGCCACCGGCACCCCGTGGGCAAACCGGATTTCAGGGGCGTACGAGACGAAGCAGGGCTCATGGTAGAGGACCTCATCGCCCGGCTCAATGATGGCCCGGATGGCCAGATCCAGCGCTTCGCTGACGCCGACCGTGATCAGGATCTCGGTCTCGGGGTTGTACTCCACGCCGAACATCTTCCCGACGTAGGCGGAGATGCTGCGGCGCAGTTCAATCAGTCCGCGATTCGACGTGTAGGTCGTGGCGCCGCGATCCAGGGCGAACATCGCCTGTTCGCGAATGTGCCAGGGGGTCACGAAATCAGGCTCTCCGATGCCCAGGCTGATCACGTCTTTGCGCGCGCTGACGATATCGAAGAAATCCCGGATTCCCGACCGGGGAATATCGCGCAAGTAACCGGCGACAAAGTCGCGGTGGGTTCCCGGGACGGTATCAGGGCGAGACTTTGAGCCGCTCATGGGTCTTCTCCACTTCCATCAAAACGCCGTTGTTCTTGTAGGTCTTCAACATGAAATGGGTGGCGGTCGAGATGATGCCCGCGATGGTCGCGAGCTTCTCGCTGACAAAGAAAGCCACCTCCTTGAGATCACGACCGGTCACAATCGCCAGCAGATCGTAGGTGCCCGACATCAGGTAGACCGATTCCACCTCCGGAAATTTGCTGATGCGTTCGGCAATGCGATTAAACCCGCCCTCGCGTTCCGGCGTGACCTTGATCTCGATGACGGCCCGGACGAGGCTGACGTCAAGTTGGTCGGTGTTCACAATGGCCTGATAGCCACGGATAATCCCGGACCGCTCATACTCCGCAATCCTGGCTTTCACCGATTCCTCGGTCAGGTTCAGCATGCGAGCCAGGTTTTTCGGCGATTCGAGCGCGTTGTGCCTCAATAGTTTGAGGAGTTCGTCCATAGGTTGCCTCCCAAGTTTGAACGCAGGTTGCATTCTCTTCCAAAACCCGATATCAGTAACATTTCGGTGAGGGAAGTCAACGGGGAACGGAAGCCGCCAACGGCCGGGATCGGTTGCCGGTGGGCCATGGGCATGGGGTGGAAAATGTCGTTAACGAACGTGAAAATTGTCTTGGTGGGCCCGCTTTACGGCGGAAATGTGGGGTCGGTATGCCGGGCGATGGCCAACATGGGGCTTCGCGACCTGGTGCTGGTGGACCCTTCGGCCCAGCTCAACCAGGCCGAAGCGCGCATGATGGCGGTGGCGGCGGACTATATCCTCGACAGTCGCCGGGAGGTGGCCACGCTCGCGGAGGCGGTGGCGGAGTGCGGGCTCGTCATGGGCACCACGGCCCGGGCGGGGCTGTACCGCGCCCATTGCCGAACGCCGCGGGAATGGGTGCCGCAGATCCTCGAAGCCGCGTCGAGCGGGCGGGTGGCCCTGGTGTTCGGACGCGAGAATTCCGGACTGACCAACGAGGAAATCGCGCTTTGTACGAACCTGATCCAGATCCCCTCGTCGCCGGACTATCCCTCCATCAACCTCGCCCAGTCCGTCATGCTCTGTTGCTACGAGCTCTTTGTGGCCGCGGGGAATTTTGTGCCGCTCGGGGAGATGAGCCCCGTGTGCCCCAATGCCACGCGGGAGCAGATGTTCAAGATGTGGCGCGAGATGCTGCTGGCGGTCGGGTTCATGAGCGAAGAGAAGGCGGACCACATGATGCTGGGGCTCCGCCGCATCTTCTCCCGGGCTCCGCTGAGCGAGGACGATGTCCGCATCCTGCTGGGCATCGCCCGCCAGACCTTGTGGAAGGCGGCACAGGCGGATGGGGTGTCTGGAAAAGGCAGTTGAATTCCCCGCAATCGCCTTCATAATACTCTACGCAACGACGCGATGCTGCGAGGACTTGTTTTTTGGAGAGAGAAGCCATGGCGGACTCAAAACCCAATCCCGAGGTTGAAGTGATGGAGCAGGAACCGAAACCGGAGACCAAGAGCATCATGCCTGCCCGGTATGTGTTCCCGGATGTGCTGCCCATTCTGCCGCTCCTGAACCGCCCCTTGTTTCCGAAGATGATGGTGCCGCTCTCGGTTGAGGATGGGCCCCTCAAGGAGATGGTGGCCAAAGCGGTGCAATCGTCCACCAAGTTCATCGGGCTGGTCCTGGCCCGGGAGACCGCGAACGGCGAAGATCGGCAGATCCCGAAGAAAGCTTCCGAGCTTCATGACGTCGGTGTCATTGCCGAGATTCTCCAGGCGAGTCAGTCTTCCACGGAAGGGGCGATTCAGATCATGGTGGGGGTGCTCGAACGTTTCCGGATCACGGATGTCGTTGCGGAAGATCCCTACATCTCGGCTCGCGTCAGCTATGTCATCGAGACCGAAATGGCCGATAACGATGAATTGAAGGCCTATTCGTTGTCCATCGTCACGGCCATCAAGGATCTGCTGCAGCTCAATCCCCTGTTCAAGGAGGAGCTGAATCTTTTCCTGAACCGGTCGAATATCAAGGAGCCGGGCCGGTTGGCGGATTTCGCGGCCGCCATGACCACCGCCACGGGAAGGGACCTGCAGGAGGTTCTCGAGGCGTTCAGCATTCGCGTGCGCATCGAGAAGGTGCTGTTGTTGCTGAAGAAGGAAATCGATATCTCCCGCCTGCAGGTGAAGATCAACAAGCAGATCGAGGAGAAGGTCTCGAAGCAACAGCATGACTTCTTCCTTCGGGAACAGCTCAAGGCCATCAAGAAGGAGCTCGGGCTGGTCAAGGAAGGGAAGGAAACCGAACTGGACGAGTTCAAGGAGCGCCTCTCCAAGCTGACGGTTCCCGAAGAGGCCCAGGAACGCATCAACGAGGAGATGAGCAAGCTCAGCGTGATGGAACCCCATTCGCCGGAGTTCACCGTCAGCCGGAACTATCTCGACTGGCTGACCCTGCTCCCCTGGGGGGTGTTCAGCAAGGACAGCTATGACATCAAGAAGGCGGCGAGCATTCTCAACGCCGACCACCACGGTCTGGAGGATGTGAAGAACCGCATTCTGGAGTTTCTCTCGGTCGGCATTCTCAAGGGGAACATCTCCGGCTCGATCATCTGTTTCGTGGGGCCCCCGGGCGTCGGCAAGACGTCCATCGGGCAGTCGATTGCCCGCAGCATCGGGCGCAAGTTTTACCGGTTTTCCCTGGGCGGCATGCGCGACGAAGCGGAGATCAAGGGGCATCGCCGGACCTACATCGGGGCGATGCCCGGCAAGTTCCTGCAGGCCATCAAAGTCTGCAAGACCCAGAACCCCGTCATCATGCTGGATGAAGTCGACAAGATCGGGGCCAGTTTCCATGGCGATCCGGCCTCCGCCTTGCTGGAAGTGCTGGACCCGGAGCAGAACAAGGACTTCCTCGATCACTATCTGGACGTCAGGTTTGACCTGTCGAATGTTCTGTTCATCTGCACCTGCAATCAGGTGGACACCATCCCGGCCCCTCTCCTGGACCGGATGGAGGTGATCAAACTGGCGGGCTATATCCTCGAGGAGAAGATCCAGATTGCCAACAAGTACCTGATCCCGAAACAACGGGCCGCGCACGGATTGACGCCGCGGCAGCTCGTGATCGGGGCGGCGGCGTTACGCGAGATCATCGACGGGTACGCCCGCGAACCCGGGGTCCGCGGGCTGGAGAATCAGATCAAGAAGATCTGCCGCAAGGCCGCCAAGCTGATTGTCGAGAAGAAGAAGGTCCGGGTGGTGGTGACCCTGAAGGCGCTCAAGACCTATCTGGGCCGCCGGTTGTTTTCCGAGAGCGATCCGTACAAGAAGCCGAGGCCCGGCGTGGTCATGGGCCTGGCTTGGACAAGCCTGGGCGGCTCGACGCTCTACGTCGAGGCGGCCCGCGTGGAATCCAAGGCTCCCGGGTTCAAGCAGACCGGCCAGCTCGGGGCGGTCATGGTGGAGTCCTCGGAGATCGCCTACACCTATGTGCGGTCCTTTCTCAATGATGACGCAAAGGCGAAGGACTTCTTTGAGAAGCATTTCATCCATCTGCACGTGCCCGCGGGGGCCACGCCGAAGGACGGACCTTCAGCCGGGATCACCATGGCCACCGCCCTGTACTCACTGGCGCTCCACAAGCCGATCCGGGCCCATTACGCGATGACCGGAGAACTTACGCTGACCGGGTTTGTGCTGCCCATCGGCGGCCTGAAGGAGAAGGCGATCGCCGCCAAGCGGGCCGGTGTGGTCGACCTGATCTTTCCCGCAGAGAACAAGAAGGATTTTGATGAGCTCCCGTCGCACATTCGCAAAGGACTGCACCCGCATTTTGTCGCCACGTTCCGCGACGTCGTGAAGCTGTGCTTCACTTGAATCCCCCGTAAAGAGCCGAGGTGGGACAGGCTGGAAGCCTGTGTCACCTTAGGCACCGGCCGCGAGCTCGGCGCGGCGGGTGACCCGCATGACTTCCTCGATGGTGGTGTCTCCCCGGAGCGCCCGTTTCCAGGCATCCTTGCGAAGGGTGACAAATCCCGAGGCCTCGGCCTGGTGGCGGATTTCGTTCGACGGGCGCTGTTTAACGATCATGGCGCGCAAAGCATCGTCAAGGACCATGATCTCGAAGATGGCCAGCCGTCCCCGATAGCCCGTGAAGCTGCATTCCGGGCAGCCGCGTCCCTTGTGGAAGGTGGCTCCGTCCTGGCTGCCAGGCATGGTAAGGCGGAGTTCCTCCAGCACGGCGTCGTCCGGTTTCATCTCTTCCTTGCAGGCGGGGCAGATGCGGCGCACCAGGCGCTGGGCGATGACGCCCTCCAGACAGGAGGACACCAGATAGGGCTCAATCCCCATGTCGGTCAAGCGCGTGATGGCGCTCGGCGCGTCGTTGGTGTGCAGCGTGCTGAACACCAGATGCCCGGTGAGGGAGGCCCGCACGGCAATATCGGCGGTTTCCGAATCGCGGATTTCGCCGATCAGAACGATATCGGGATCGTGCCGCAGGATCGATCGCAGGATGGCGGCGAACGAGAGCCCGATTTTGGGATGCACCTGGATCTGGTTGATCCCTTCCATCTGGTATTCGATGGGATCCTCCACCGTGATGATTTTCACGGCCGGCGTATTCAGGCGGGACAGCGTGGCGTAGAGGGTGGTGGTCTTGCCGCTGCCCGTCGGGCCTGTGATCAGAATCACCCCGTGGGGCAGGGCGGAGAGCTTCTCGATGGCCGGGCGCTGGTCTTCCCCGAGGCCCAGGTGCTTCAGGTCGATGAACATCGCCTTGCGGTTGAGAATACGCATGTTGACGGTTTCCCCGTAGCGGGTGGGGAGGAGCGACACGCGCAGATCGAATTCTTCATTTCCGGAACGGACCTTGATGCGGCCGTCATGGGGCTTGCGCCGTTCGGCGATATCGAGCTCGGCCATGATCTTGACGCAGGAGGCGACCGCCTTCCTGAATTTCTGAACGCCTTTCGGGAGCGGGATCTCCTGCAGGATGCCGTCGATGCGGTAGCGCAGGCGGAGATGGGTCTCGAACGGTTCAAGATGAATGTCCGTGGCGTTGCGCCGGATGGCTTCTGAGATGATCTGGTTGACAAAGCGGATCATGCCGGCATCCGCCGCGTCGGTGCCCGTCGTGACGTCGGTTTCGCGAATCTCGATCTCTTCGGCAAGGGAGGCCTCGGAGATGCTGTCGACCGTTTCGGCCCCGAGTCCGTAAAAGTGCTGCAGCGTACGGTTCACATCCGTCTCGGCGCAAAGCACCCAGTCGATGGCCAGGTTGAGCACCATGCGCAAGTTGTCGCTGACGACGAGCGACGGAACCTGGCTGGTGCCGAGGGTCATGACGCTGCCTTTGAGTTCGAGAGGAATGACCCGGTAGTTGAGGGCGACTTTGGCGGGAAGATGCCCGACCTCCTCCTGGGTGATGCGGAAATCCGCCACGGCCCGATGCGGAATGTTGGTGAGGGCGGACAGGGCCTCGAGCACTTCAGACTCCGGCACAAAACGATCCCTGACGAGCAGAATGTCGAGGCGGTCGCCCGTCAAGGCACTCCTCACGTTCAGTTCCTCGATCTGCTCCCGGCTGACCCGGCCATGTTCGATCAGGGTCTGGCCCAGCTCGATCATCAGATGGTCGGTGAAGAAACGCCTCTCGGCTGTGGGGGCGTGGTGTTCGGTCGTCATAGGGTCACTCCGCGAACGATTGAGGGATTCCCCGCTTGAGCGTGGCGGATGACTGATCGGCCTGATTCACGCTGAGCGACTCGGCTTCCATGCTCACGAGCTTCAGCCCGAAAAGATTGGTTCCGGCGGCGTAGAAAGCGGTTCGGCGGCTTTTCGAATCGCCAATCATCGCCATGGGGACGCCATCCCCCCGCACGTACATGCCACGGTAGGTCAAGGTGATGGTCTCCTTGACCCGAGGCGGGGTGGGCCTTTCAGTATTGGGGGATGGGTCAGTCCTGGGCTGGACTTTCGGCTGCTCCGGCTTGTCCTGCGGCTTGACCGTGGGCGGGGCTTGAATCGCCGCATCCGCCGGGATGAAGAGGCTGCTGGCACGATTGGTTCCCGCGGTCTGCTGGGCCTCCAGATAGGCCAGAACACCCAGGCCGGGCCCGGCCTGTTCACCGGAGGTGCCGCTGGCCACAGCCGCCGGTGCTTGGACGGGGGTCATGAGTTTCCAGGTCCACCAGGCGGCCACCCCGATCAGCGCGAGCAACAGGCAGAAAAACACTGCCTTCGCGTTCGCCTGCTTCAACCATTTCCAGAGATTGTCCATCGTCTTTCGACCATTCCTCGGGTCAGTGTCCCATCGGTCGGCGGGGACGGTTGTTCTTCACTTCGGTCGGCGCCCCTGCCAGGTCGCCGGGGTTCTTCAGGAAAACCAGGGCGCTCATGACGGCTTTGATATTCAGGAGGTCCGAACGCGATCGCCCCGTCGGCTCAACGCGGAGCCCCCTGAGGACAAACACCTGCCCCGGTTCCATGACGACCCCCAGCAGTTCGTAGAGATTGTCCTGGGTGCCGTACAGGTCCAACTCAAGGGGGTATTCCCTGAAGTACTCGACTTTCCCGGCTCCCGCCCGATGCGCAACGGCGGGAAGGGGACGAAGGCCGCGGACCGTCTTGATCTTGAGGTCAAGCGCGAGATCGACCAGTTTCTCGACAACCTTCAGCTGAAGCATGCGCTCGAAGGCATCCTCGTTGCTGACAATCGTTTCGTCCACGCCCAGGTCGTTGGGAAGGCTGATCCCGAGTGCCCTGGATTTTTGAAGCAACCGCTGGCGGACGGTGAAGAGCCGGACCTTGAAGTCGATGTGGGCGACACTTGAGGTGGTCGAGTCCTCGCGCGGCACCAGCGCTCCCAGGTGGTTCACGGTGCCCTGCCATTCCTGTTCGAGCTTCTGGTAGCGGACGATTTCCGAATCCAGCTTGCGCTGAAGGGCATCTTCACCCAGCAGGTAGTTCTTCTGCGCCAACTCCTGGGCCATGTTCTCAATATCCTGCTCCATGCGGCTTCGTTCCCGGTTCATGGGCAACAGCAGGAAGTACCAAAGCAAGGACAGAATGCCGCCGACGGCCAGGATGATGGCTACCACCTGCTGCCGTTCCGAAACTTTTCCCTCGAGGCCGAGATTCACGGGGTTGCCACCTTTACATCGATGACGAATCGCTTGATCCGCCGGTCCGCGCCCTGGCCGTCCACCGGGTCTGAAAGGACCAGTTTGTCGTCGCTCAGCAGATCGGCCGACGCGATCAACGTCTTCTCCGCCTCCAGCCGGTCGATCAGGGATTGAACGGTCGAGAAATCAAGTTTGGGCGTATACCCCTGGATGATCACGTGCTCCAGGCGGGAAGGCTTGTTCGTGGCCGCTTCGGGGGCGGGGGGGGCGGCGAGCAGACGACGCCGGCGGTCGAGACTGTTGTCGGCATCGGAGGTCGTCAGGAGTGCGGCTGAAGGGCTCTTGGATTGGTACGACTCCCCGTCACAAACCAGGGTGATCCAATCGTTGGGATGCTTGGAGGCTGCCACCAGGGACAAGACTTCGCGGACGGTGGGACCGATGTGAAGGAGGCTGGTCACCGGCATGACCATCTCCCGTATGAGGTTGCCTCTGGCCTGGACCGATTCGATCCGGGCCACCAGGTCCCGCCGGCGCTCCAGGCTGGCGCGCTGTTTGTTCAGATGCTTCTCCATGCGTTTGAAATCGTAGTATCCCCCGACGAGACTCACCACAAGAATGAGGGCGGCGGCGATGCCTGCAGCCAGCCAGAAGGGTTTTTCGCGGCGGAACGCCTGTTCGTCGCGGATGGCCTTGGGGAGGAAACTGATGTCGCATTTCCTGGGTCGCACGCCCGAGCAGGCCAGTCCGGTGGCAATGGCCCAGACCGCGGGGGGCTGGCACTTGCCGTCCGCCGGCAAATGGAGGTCGGTGGTGACGTCCATCCCTGTCTTCATGGCGACATAGCCGGCGAAACCGGTCAGCAGTGCGCCGCCACCGGAGAGCACCACATGGCTGGGACGGTCTGCCGGTTTGGGGAAAAGACTGTTGAACACGGCCAGGCAGGACTGGAATTCAGAGACCCACTGATCGGCCACGCGTTTCATTGCCGCATTGACGGCCGGATCGGCGTCATCGAGCGAGCATGCCCCGGTGACCTTAAGGTTTTCGGCGTGGGGGACCTGCTGCTGCCGGACCTTGGCCAGGGCCTCGGTGAAAGGCTGTCCTCCGATGGCGAAAGCCCGCGCGAACATCAACCCGTCGGGGCCGCCGACGGCGACTTCGGTGAGCGAGCTGCCCACATGCGCGAAAAGGGTCGGGCCGGAGAGCTGGGCCGGGGCCAGGGCGTTAAACAGGGCGATGGGCGAGGGGATGATGTCGAGCACGTCCAATCCCAGGTCGCGGATCAACCCCATGGACTCCTCGATCAGGGCGGGCCGGGCCATCGCCATCAGGACGCGGCGTTCACCCTGGCTGCCTCCGAACGGGGCCACCCCGTAGGTCATATTTTCCCCGGCGATGTCGCGCAATTTCAGGATTTCAACGGAGGCCGCCTGTTCGATGGTGCGCGGGTCGCCGGACACCATGAACATGGGCTGAAACATGGCCTGCTGGCCGGAAAGACCGATCACGCAGGGAGTGCCGCCGAGGTCGTGCTCCTTGATCCAGCGGGCGAGGATGGCTTTGCGGTCGAACCCGCCGGCCGGGAGGCGCAGCAGTTCCGCCCGCAGGACTTCGACACGATCCCCCTTAGGGGCGACCAGCACCGCTTTGGCGGTGTGGCGTCCGATGTCGAGCCCCAGTACCTGGTTTCTCCTGGCCACAGTCTGTTCCTTACTTGCCGCCGTTTGCCGCCACCGGAGCCGCCACCCCGTCGGCCGGCCTGGCGGGCACGATCGGGACCAGATTCTCGCCGCGTTCCGAGATGATGGTCGCGGTCACGAAGATCAGCAGGTTCTTCTGGTCGTTATTCGTCACATCATTCTGGAAAAGAAGACCGAGCAAGGGGATGGAGGAGAGAAAGGGAACTTTTTCCTTACGCTTCTCTTCCGCCGAGGTGATCAGCCCCCCCATGACAACCGTTTCGCCGCTCTGCACGATCACTTCGGTTTCGATCTTGCTACGGCGGAAGATGGGCAGTTTGACCAGCGATGGTCCGTTGGTCGAGGCGGCATTGGCAGTTCCCACTTCGTAGAACTCATAGCGGACAAACTCGGCGATCTCAGGAAGAAGCTGCAGAGTGATGCTGCTCATGTCGGCGCCGACGCTCGGGCGGACCTTGAGTTCGATACCCAGCTCTTCCAGTTTCGGAGAGCCTACGGGCACTAGTTTCGATTCATAATCCGTTCTATTGTCGCCAGAGGAACTGGTAACGTTCTGGATCTCGTACTCGTCGTAGTAGCGGAAATCATCGCCGACGCGAATGCTGGCGGTCCGGTTGTTGACCGTGGTGACTTTGGGGACGGACAGCGTGCGGGATTTACCGGTTTTATCGAGCGCGTGGATGACCGCCTTGAACATGGGGTCGGTCAGAAGCCCTTCGTACGCCACATTCAGCCCTTGGGCGGCATTAGCCGGCTGGGTAAACCCGACGGTGCCACCCTGGTTGATCTGGGTGCGGGGACGGCCTTCGGAATCCATGACAACATAGGGGCTGTTGAGGACCCAGTCGATGCCGAGCTCACGCAGATCGGTGACCCCCGTGCTGATGAACCGCGCTTCGATCAGGACCTGAGGCGGGCAGACGTCCATCGTCTCGATGATGTCCTCAACCTTGGCCAGGTTTTCGACGGTGTTCTTGACGATGAGCGCATGCGATTTCCTGTCGAAGAGCAGATCGGCCCCTTCCGGCTGGGGTACAAACCGCTGGATGGCCAGCACGATGGGCGTGTTGTCCGCATCTTCCTCGGACTGAGGCTCGTCGCTCGTATCGAGTTTCCCGTCAATGCCCTTGCGCAGGCGGTACATGCGGGTGGCCATGGGCACTCCGGTCTGGGTCTGCTCCTGCGGGGTCGCCCAGATGATGTTGTCGCCCACGTAGAAGGCGATGCCCAGATTGCGGGCGACGAAGTCGAGAATCTCCGAGAGCGGAACCTGGTCGGCATGAATGGTCACCGTTTTGTCGCTGGCCTGGGTGTCGGCGACAATGTTGACCTTTTCGGAGTCGCCCATGGTCAGGATGAAGTCGGTCAGGTTGACGTTATCGAGGTGGACGGTGACTTTCTTCTGGATCACCTTCTGCATGGCATTACCCGGTGTGCGGAGGGGGGCGGACTGCCCGTTGATGGTCTTTCGCAGCCCGTAGGTGTCGGGGACGTCTTTCTGGCGGATTGCATCGGTGTCCATGCGTTGGACGGCAACGGCGGACCGGGCGGTGGCGCGGGCGCTGCGCTGGGCCTCAAGCTTCACCATGATGCGTTGTTGAAGGGATTCCAGCCCGGCCAGATCCGGGTTTTCCTGGGCCAGGTCAACACACTCCAGCATGGCGCCGGTGTAGTCGCCCTTCTGGAACAAGCCCTCGGCCTTCGCCAACAGCGGTGAAGCCACGGCCTGGGAGGCATCCCCTCCCTGTTCACGTGTGGTGGTACAGCCCGACAGGCCCGCCACAACCAACAGGACGGCCAGAATGTGCGATGCGTTTCCGATCATGTGATCTGCTCCCTCATTACCTCGGTGTGTATTCCCACGTCAGAGGCCCTTCGTAAATGCTGCCGGAATAGGACACATTGATTGTCAAGCCCTGTCGCCCGATCACCGAATGGTCTCCCGGATCCGTCGCCGGCTGGCTGGGATTCAGCGGATCCACTGTGTCGATCGTGCGTTCCTGCCAATGATGGAAGCAACGGACCACCGGGAAGAGGGTTTCGCTGTAAGGTTGGTTGCCATTGGGTTCATCGCCGTGCGCCAGTTGGTGCTCCTTGACTTCCCGCCATGAAAGGGTTCCGTTGCCGTCCAAGTCATGAGGGGGGGTGGCAAAAAAATCACTTCCGGCGCCATACCAACTGCACTGGGCCGCGTTGAACTCATACAGGTAACTGCAGGCTTTAATAGCCGTGTTACGGCCGACAGGGTCGGTACAGTCATCGTTGTCATTGGCTTCCGGGTAGTGAGCTCCGGGAATGAGTTCGGGTTTGCTGGCATAAATCCCCTTGCCGGGCGCCAGCGCCCCGCCCACCTTCGTGCGATCGGACTTGCAGAGGAGGACGTCCGCATTGCTGATGTACCGGGGATAGAGGTTCGACAACCAGTTCGGCACCTGCTTGTGGTCATCCTTGTACATAATCACCGCCACGCTGAGCTGATGCAGGTTGCTCTTGCAGTCGGTCTGACGGGCACGTTCCCTAGAGGACTGGAGGGCTGGCAGCAACAAGCCCGCCAGTACGCCAATAATGGCGATGACGACGAGCAACTCGATCAACGTAAACCCGGATGGTCTGTTTCGGATGGCAGTCATGTGATCTCTAAAACCGAAGCGTCTAATGTTCAGCTCCAAAACCCCTCAAAAATACTTGGTTGCGAGGGTGCGGGCGAGCAAATAATCCTACCGCGGAACCCCTTCGGCGTGTTATCCAGAGATATTTAGCAGAAAGCGTGCCGTCATGCCTTCATGGGGATTCCAAGGACCTTCGGCCCGCATTACCGGCTTTGCGGCGTTGTGAGGCAGGGACCGTCTGTATCCGCTTGTGCACATTACTTGCCGGGTGTGTGTCATTCTGTATACATCTATCGGCCTCAAGGAGGTCGTAGGCCCCGCTTCAGGGGCGCAACTGAATGTGGCGCAAATGAAGCGGGGCAGTACGGCCGGCGCTACGCCGCCGGCCGGGGCGGGCGACGTAGCGCCCGCCCTACTGGCGCTCGCCTCGGTCTGTCGGTTCCAACTGGACTCCTGCCGCGCGGTGCACCCAACCACAGATGCGCCCCTCTTCAGGGGGCAGGGCTATCTATTGGCGCGTGGGTATGAGAAATGCTTTAATGGAATGGATTAGCGACGTTTGGAGAAATGCGGACGCTTTGTGATGATCTTCGGAGAAGTTTTGGTTCAGCGATGCCGGGGTGGGTCGGGAGGATTTGTCTTTGCAGTGGATTCTTGGATTACTCATGGTGTTGCTGCTGTCCGGGCCGGCCCAGGCCCTTCCGGCCGTGGAGTGGCGTTTCCCCGCCTATCCCCTGCGAACGGTCTTCCATGCTCCAAGCCCTGCGAGCACGAGTGTCCTGCTGCGGGTGGATCGTGTGGGGAACATGCCCGTGACGCGCGACGGGTTTCTGGCCTGCGGTCCCGAGGGGGCACCCTTGCCGTTGCGTGTGGTGTGCGCGGACAAGGATGAGGTGGTCCTGACGATCGAGGCGCCGGGGTTCGGGTCGCGCCCCTGTGCGGTCTATTACGGTAGCCGATCCGCCCCTGAGCCGGTCACGTCGCCGGAAGCGGCGGCGGATCCGATGCCGCTGTCGGTGGGGTTCAGGCCGCTGCGGGGACGCGCCATTCCGACCTCCTGGGAGCGGCTGCGCCACATGCTCAAATCGCCCCTGGGCCAGATCGAAACCCCTCACCGCGTGGCCGATTTTGACTCCATCGGCCAGGCGGTAACGGCGACCAGCGAAACCCCGGGCAGGCGCGGGCGGCGCCAGCAGGGACCGGGGGTGCGCGTGGCCTTGGTGCGGTCGTTCCTGCTTTGCCCTCGCGGCGGATCGTACCGTTTCGCCATCGATTGCATGGATGCGGGGTTTGTCGTGGTGGATGGTGAAGTGGCGGCTGCCTGGCCCGGCGAGCATGAGGCCAGAGAGTGGCAGCCGGGCGTGCCCCTCTCCCTCAAAGCCGGGGTCCATCGGATCGAGGTCTTCAATGCCTTTGACGGGCGCGACCCTGATCTGCGCGTGGGCTGGATCCCGCCGGGCCTGAAAGAGGTTGTGCCGCTCGGGGCCCCCGATCTCATTGCTTCCTGCGAGGCGATGGAGACCCGGGCAGAACGCCTGAACCGGACCCTCCAGCCCGGCTTTGTGGCGACTCCTTTGCAGGCTTACTCCTTCCGCGGCGATCCGAATGTGTTTGTGGCCGTGCAGTTCAAGAACATCACGGAAAACTGGATCACTCCGGAAATGGAGTCGCGCTGGCGGTTTGGCGACGGGACGCAAAGCACGGAGGTGGATCCCCGCCATGTCTTCACCGCTTCGGACGTGTTCAAGGCCTCCCTCGAAGTGCGCGATGCGCTGGGGTTTGTGGCCCGCAGCAGCGACTCGGTGGATTGCCGGCAGCTCCCGCCTGAGGAATACGCGGTGTCGTTCGATTTGACCGGGATACCGGCCGTGTGTTTCAGCCGCGACAAGGTGGCGCCGTTTCTCCGGCTTCAGGGGGCGGGGCCAACCAGTGTAGCTTTCGAGGTAAGCTGGGAGATCCAACTCCGTTCGGGCGCTTCGGAGCAGGGTCGCCGGGAGATTTCCTTGGGAGGCAAGACCGCGCTGGTTCCCCTTTCGCCCGTGGGAGGGGCCGAAGTGGAGAGCCTGCGCTGGCATGTCCGCCACCGTCAGGTCGAGTTGGGCGGGGAGATGATCCGGTTCCTGCGGCCGCCTTTCGAGGTGTTGCCGGCGCGTATTGAGGGGGACCGGCTCTACGATGCGGCCGGCACCCGGCTGGTGCTGGTCCCTGAAGAAGGAGTGTCCTCCTTCCGGCAACCGACTCCGGCACCGGTGCCGGCGCGTCGCCTCGGCCGGCTGGTCTGCGTGGATGATTCCCTGGGCGTGGCGGGGTTCGTAGAACCGGGTGCTGAACCTTTTGACCGGATTCTGGCGCGATTATTGGAAGGGCGGATGGAAGACGTCCGCTATGCGCCGCTGCCGGAATGGAGTCAATTCCCTGACTCCTATGGTCCGCTGAGGACGTTGGTCGACGTGCCTGTCGCCCTGATTCGCGAACGGGCCGATGTGGCCATCCTCAGCATCGGGTTGAGGGACATTCTTGAGCTGAAGGATGTCGAGCGGTTCGAACGGCAGGCCGCGGCATTGTCCGATCTGGTCGCGGTCTCGATGAAGATCCGAACCGTGTGGGTGACTCCGCCGCCGTATCCTTCCGCTCCGGAACGCAGCCGGGTGTTCGCGGCGGCCATCCGGCGCGTCGCGGAGGCGCGGGGGATTCCCGTGGCCGATCTGTTCACCGCCTTTCGTTGCGCGACCGACAGCCGGCACGTGTTTTTCCAGGATAATCCCCTGATGCTGTCAGACCCTGGCCATAAGCTTGTGGGTCAACAGATCGTGCGGGCGTTGATGGGAGAATGAAGAGGAAAACCTGAGTTTGAACCTGAGACCTGAGTCTGAAATCTGAGTTTGAAACCTGAAACCTGAGAAGAATCCTCTGAAACCTGACTTTAATGATACATCCGTGCAAGGGGTCGGCGATCCGTTGGCGCTCAGCCACCTGAGGCCGGAATGGAGCGCGCATATTCCGATCACCCGCGGCCAGCGGACGACGCTGATCGTGGCGTGCGCAGCGCTGCTCCTTCTGGTCGCCTGGCATCCCTGGCTGACGGCCAGGGCGTTTGTGATGGTGGCCACGCTCTTCTATGGCTTGCATGCCCTTTACAAACTGGCACTGGTCCGCTTCTCGGTCTCCGAGCACTCCGAACTCCAGATCACGGCGGAGGATCTGGCCGCGGTCCGCCTGAAGGACCTGCCTGTCTACTCGATCATGGTGCCGATGTACCACGAACGCGAGTCGGTGAAACACCTCGTTCAGGCGCTGAGTCAGCTGGACTATCCTCGCGAAAAACTGGATGTGCAACTGCTGCTGGAGGCGGATGACAAGGAGACCCGCGCGGCGGTGGAGGCGATCGAACTCCCGTCGGGGTTCAAGGTGACTGTGGTGCCCGTTTCGCAGCCGCGGACAAAGCCCAAGGCCTGCAACGTGGGACTCGACACGGCGCGCGGCACCTATCTGGTGATTTATGATGCCGAGGATCGCCCCGAGCCGGATCAGCTCAAGAAGGCGGTCATCGGGTTTGCCCGCGCCGGTGCCAATACGATCTGCCTTCAATCGCGGCTCAACTTCTACAACCCCCGGCAGAACCTGCTTACCCGGCTCTTCACGGCGGAATACTCGGCGTGGTTCGACCTCTCCCTGCCGGGACTGTCCGTCGTGCGGGCCGTGATTCCCCTGGGAGGCACCTCGAACCATTTCGTCACGGCCAAGCTGAAGGAACTGCTGGGGTGGGATGCGTTCAATGTGACGGAGGACTGCGATCTTGGGATCCGGATCCAACGCGCGGGCTACGGGACCCGCATGCTGCGCACGACGACGTGGGAGGAAGCGTGCAGCCGGGTGCGCTTCTGGATTCCCCAGCGGACGCGCTGGATCAAGGGGTATATCCAAACGTATCTGGTGCACATGCGCCAGCCGCGCCAATTGCTGCGCGACCTGGGCCTGGTCGGCTTTCTGCATTTTCAAGTGGTGGTCGGGGGCGGCACCCTGGCGACCCTGCTCAATCCGTTCTTCTGGTTCCTGGCCCTGTTATGGTTCCTGTTCCGGGTCGAGGCGTTGACCAGTCTGTTTTCGGGTCCGGTATTCGCGCTGGGCGTGACCTGCCTGTTCGCCGGCAACTTCGCCTTCGTGTACCTGGGGATGATAGGGTGCTACCGGCGGCGGTATTGGGATCTGGTGGGCTACGCCCTGCTCGCGCCGGCCTACTGGATCCTGATGAGCTACAGCGGGTGGCGGGCCTTCTTCCAATTCTTTGCCGATCCCTTCAAATGGGAAAAAACAAGTCACGGATTGTGTGTGGAGAACGATGAACCCAAAACGTGATCCTTTACTCTGGCGATGGGGCCTCTGGATGGTGCTGGCGGTGGTCATTCTGGCTTCCGGCCTTTATCTGGGGCGTGAGGTCGGGATCGAAGGGCAGGTCCGCGAGGGCATTTGCCGCGAGCTTCTGGCGGGGCATACGCCCGGCCGGCAGGGGGTCGTCAGTTCCGTTTGGTGGGGCCCCTTCCCGACGATCGTCATCCTGCCGGTGACGTTCCTGCTGCCGGCCTGGCTGGGACTGCCGGCCTGTCTGGTGGTCGCGGCGTTGTTTGGCGCCGCCACCCTGGTGCTGATCGAACAGGCGCTGAGGATGTGGGGCACCGGACGCTGGCGGTGGTTGCTGACGCTGGGCGTGGCCCTGAACCCGCCGTTCCTCGAGCACTGCTGGTCCGGGTCGTCGCTGCCGATGGTCACGTGTCTGCTGGTTCTGTCCCTGTACAGCGTGACGACGTGGGTGCGGACCCGGAGCCTGAGGGACCTGATCTGGTTTGCCACGGGCAGTGCGCTTCTTCTGGGAACCAGCTACGAGATGAGCGGCTGGGTGCTGGCGGCGGTGCTGGTGGTGGCGGTCGAGGAGTGGCGGCGCAAGGTGTCGACCGAGGAGAAGGGCGCGGTCCTGCTGGTGGCGCTGTTGCCGCTGGCCTACATGATCGCCCTGTGGGTGCTGATGTGCTGGCTGATCATGGGCGATCCTTTCTATGCCGTGCGCTCGTTGCTGGCTCCGGGGCCGGGGCCGGGCGGCTCCCTGATTCTGCCCGACCTCCTGTGGTGGAGTCATGCCGGCCTGGCGGTGCTGGTCGGCGTGACGCTGGTCTTCGCCCTGTGGCGCCATGACCGGAGCGGCGTCTGTCTGACGGTGCTGGTGCTGGCCCTGCCCGGGGCGGCGGGTCTGCTGGCCTGGTATGAACGGCTTTGGGATGCGGCGCCGTTGCTGCTCGCGTTGCTGCCGGCCGCAATACTGGCGCTGGGGCACTGGCTGGCGCCGGGGGAGCGGGCTGAGTCCTGTGAGGGCCGCACCGTGCCGTGCCGCTGCCGAACCGTGGCCGGTTGGCTGGTCGCTGTGTTGACGCTGGCCGCCGCCGACCTTCCGCCGCTGTTGACGCGCGCGGGGCCGGCCTCCTCGGAGCGCTCGTCGGGCCTCTCCTGGCTTCCCGACCTGGAGCGTCATGTCCGCGGCCGATCGGCCTACGCCAAGGTGTTTGTCTGCGGCTACGAAAGCTTCTCCTTGTTAAAGGGGAAATCCGGGCCGGTGTTCGAGCACGCCCTTGACTTCAACTTTGACAAAGCGAAGCACGATTACTACGGTCAAGTGCTTTATCTTCTCGTTCATCGGCCGGAAGAGCGCAATGCGATGGACAGTATTCACTGGAAATACAGGAATATTTACGTGCAGGGCGGGGAAGATACCCTCTACGACAGTGACTGGGGTGACTGGCGGTTGTTCGAGCTGATTCAGGCGACAGCGCCGAGATAGGACGATATGAAGTTTCTACGGGCATCGATGGGGATTCTAGGCGGCGCGGTCCTGGCGGCGGGACTGGTCATGTTCGGCCTCTGGAACTGGAGGCTGCACGACGAGGCGGAAATGCGCCTGAGCCGGGCCAGGGCGCTTGAAGGCCATGAAGAGAGCTTGCGTGCCAGCGTCGAGGCCGGCGCCCGGCAGGTCCGGGGATTGACCGAATCGCTCCGGGCCTCCTCCAACAGGATTGCCGAGGTGGAAGGGCTGCTCAAGGCAGAGAAAGGCACCCACGACCCCCTTCGGCTCCAGATCGAGAAGATGGTGGCCGAACAAATCAGCATCAAGGACAGCCTGAGTCAGCGGGACAAGGTGGTTGCGGGTCTGGAGGCGGCCCTGACCGGAACCCGGAAGACGAACGAAGAGTGGCGGGTTCAGAGTGAGGCGCAACGGGATCGCCTCGCCAAGGTCGAGGCGGAACTCAAGGGCGCCGGTGAACGGGAAGCCGCCGTGCGGCTGCAGTTGGACCAAGCCCGAAACGACGCGGCCGGTTTGAAGACGAAGCTGGACGAAACCCAGCGGCGTCTGGCGGAAAGTGAACGGCAGGCCGCCGAGATTCAGAAGCAGAAACAGGCGGCCGAGGCGGCCGCCACCAACACGGCGCCTACCGCTTCCTCACCTTGAAGGCAATGTCCCGCGCAAAGGGCGGGACCGTCACGGACAGCGATCCTTCCTTGACCTCAACCTCGTCGCGCTTCGCGGGCTTCCCTGTGGTGGTCGTCCAGAACTCCACACGGTAGAGACCGTTGCTCATGCCATCCAACCGGGCGACCACGTTGCTGAGGGTGGGGTGGGCCTCCGAGTCGGTCGTGTTGAAAGCCCTGGTGTCATAGATCCAGCCCAGGGCGCGGGTTTCACTCTTGAGGGCGCGGGCCTGGATCTGGTCAGCCGGAGCGTCGGCGATCGACAGCACGGGAAGACTGGCCAGCAGGTTCGGGTCACGCCGGTCTTCGCCCTTCATGAAACGACTGATCGCCAGGAATTCAGAGTAGTAGTTCTCCTCCTCGATCAGGCCCCACCACCAGAAGAACGGGGTGCCGGCGATGGCAATGCAGGTGGAGGCCCAGAGTCCGGCATGCAGGCTGCTCTCAAGATGCGCGAGTCCCTGGGCATTCCAGTTGCCGCCAAACTCGGTGACCATCACCGGTTTTCCAGCGGGGTTGTTGAACTGGGCGGTCGCCGACAGCAAGTCGACGATGTGAAGCACGCGGGGATCGCCGTGGTAGGCGTCCACCGAGGCATGGGTGATCCCGGGCAGGGCGGTGATCTCCATGTTCTGGGAATTGAAGTCGCCGGAATAATGCGTGGTGATGAGGTGATGGTTGGGATCCAGTTCGTGGATGAAGGCGGTGGCCTGACGGTGCCAGTTCACGCACTCCGGCGTGCGGTAGAGTTTATCGTTTGATCCCGAGAGATTCAACTCGCTCCACAATTCCCAGGCGAACACCCGCGTGCTGTAGCCCCAGCGGGCCACGGTATAGCGCATCAGTTGCTTGAAGGCCTTCACGGCGCGAGGGTCGCTGAAGTAGTCATCCGGTTTCTCCAGGAAACCTCCGAGTTTCTTGTTGAACGGATTGCCCGCCCATTCGCTGTCCGAATGACCACTGAATTTGCCGTGATTGTGAATGACGATATTCAGGTAGAGACCATTGCGGTCGGCTTCATCCATCACGCGATCCATTTCCCAGGCGTGCATGAGGTTGTATTGGCCGACACCGTGATAGCCGCGCCACTGGGGCGACCATTCGAGACCCAGGGACCAGGCGGCCATCCAGACTTCAGCCATATTCTCCCCATACTCGCGCATCGTGGAGAAATGGCGGACATAAGCGGTGGAGCCTTCCACCCAGCGCTTGGCCCAGGGAAACTGCGCGTCCATTCGATCGTCCGACGGCGAACGGATATTGTGGCCGATCGGAAAGAAATACGCGCCGTTATCGAATTCAAAGAAACGGCGGTCGGCCTGTGAGACACGGACATAACCCGGCTGTGCGGGGGGGCGAGCGGTGAAGGCCCCGGGACCCCAGGTGGCCGTGCCCGAGGTGTCGCGGGCGTGGAGTGTATACTGGTAGGTTCCCGGCTTAGTGGGTGCGTAACGGATCTTCCAGTGGGGGGGGCCTTGGGGGAGCGTCTCTTCGCCGGTGGGGGTGGTGATGCGGTAGTAGCTGCGCGAGTGGAACCCGTCAATCGTCACGGTTTGACCGTCGGGGGTCTTGATGGTGGCCGTGACGGAGATCTCCTCGGGATCGAAGGGGTTGGCGTAACGGTCCGGGAGTTCGAAGGTGACCTCGAATTTTTCATAGCAGGCCAGCTGTCTGGTGGAGGGGCGAATATCGCGGATGGTGGGAGGTGTGGTGTCGGCGGGCTGCCAGGTGGCGACGACGTTCTCCAGGGCGCCGGTGACGGCTCCGGCACCGTCCACAAAGACGCGGATGCCGAATTCCCTAGGTTCCATCAGGGCGCGGGCATTCCAGGCGGCATGATGGCCCCGCGGCTCCCAGGCGGAGGCGGAGGGGGACAGGTCCAGATGGTAGCGGTTGGTGACCCCCGGCACGGCGTAGCCCGGGATCAGCTGCTGATACCAGAGATAGTCCCAATCCTTCATGAAGACCAGGACCTGCACATTGGTGGGCGCCTTGTCGGACAGCACCAGGGACCAGCTCAGTTCGCCCAGGCCGAACCAGGTTGAGGTGGGGGCGGTAAGCGCGAAGTCGCGGGAGGCCGGGCCGGAAAACGTAAACGCCACGGTGCCGGCTTCAGCCGGGATGGGATTGGTCGAGGTCGCCGCGGCGGGTTGAGCGGACAGGCCCAGGGGCAGGGCTCCGCCGGGGGCCGGAAGCGCCTCCGCCGGGAGGAACCGGGGGGCCAGAACAGTCAGAAACGCGATGACGATCAACTTTGCTTTCACGGGTGCCTTCGGGTTGGTGTGATGACGTAACAGAGAACGCCACAGCGGGCGGGAAGTCAATAGGGATTTGGTCCCGCGTTTCGGGTTCCGGTTCAGGAAACTCGTCCGGGAGCTTGACTTTCCGGCCTAAAAAATCACAAGGTTTGAAGCGTGCCAATGCACTTGAAAGGAAACTCATGCTCACACAACTTGATTTGAACGGTAAATGGCGGGCGCGCTGGTCCGATGGTCAGAGGGGTCGCATGGAGTATGCGAATCGCGAGGAGACCGATGAGTCTCGCTATATCGACGCGCAGGTGCCGGGCGAAATCCACATGGATGTCTGGCGGGAAGGGTGGATCAAGGACCCCTATGTCGACACCAACTGCCTCGCCGCCCGCTGGGTCGAAGAGTGCTACTGGAGCTACCGCCGTTTCTTCAACGCCCCGGCCAAAGCCCTCAAAGGGCGGTCATGGCTTGTATTCGAGGGCTTGGATCTCGTGGCCACCATCGTCCTGAACGGACAGGAAATCGGCCGCCACAACAATTCCTTTCATCCCTGCCGCATCGAGGTCACCGGGAAACTCAAGGAGGGCCGGAATCTCTTGACCGTTCATCTCGACAGCGGGTTGTTTGACGCCTGCGAAAAACCCTTCGAAGGGTGGGGGGTGGGGGTGGACGCCAAATTGCACAAGCGGCACTGGCTGCGAAAACCCCAATGTCAATTCAGCTGGGATTGGTCGACCCGCCTGGTCAATGTCGGCATCACGAAACCCGTCCGCCTGGAGTGGACCGCCGATGTCGCGCGGATCGACGCCTTTGTCCCGCTGGCCGATCTGTCGCCCGATCTGACCCTGGGCAAGGTTCGCGCCCGTTTCTTTGTCGAGGGCCTGACGCCGAAGGCCTGCCAGGGGCGCCTGACCGTGGAAGTGGTGGAGACCGGGCACAAGGTCGTGACCGACGTTGAGATCAAGCCCGGCCTCAATCCCTGCGAAGCCACCGTGGAGGTGCCCAACCCGGATCTGTGGTGGCCGGTGGGGCACGGCCCGCAGAATCGTTACACGGTACGCGCCACGCTCGCTGTGGACGGTCACCGGATCGGCACCCGGTCCGCGCGGGTCGGCTTCCGCCAGGTGCGGGTCAACCAGGACAAGCATCCCGAGAAAGGCCGCTATTTCATCCTCGAAATCAACGGCCGGCCGATCTTCATCAAGGGCGGCAATTTCGTGCCGGTGGACATGATCTTCCCGCGCGCCGACCGCGCCCGCTACGACAAGGTCACCGACCTCGCGCTTGAAGCGAATTTCAATTTCCTCCGGGTGTGGGGCGGCGGGTTGTATGAGAGCGACGATTTTTACGACTTGTGCGACGAGAAGGGCATCATGGTCTGGCAGGAGTTCATCTTTGCCTGCGGCAAGTATCCCGTGAACGATGCGGCGTTCTTCAATAGTGTCAAAGCGGAGGCGACGTACAACATTCGCCGCCTGGCGGAACACCCGAGCCTCGTGGTGTGGTGCGGCAACAACGAGATGGAATGGGGCGCCTGGGCTTGGGGCTATGATCGCGGCGTGGTCTATCCCGACTACGCCATGTTCCATCTGACCCTGCCGCGGATTCTGGCCGAGGAAGATCCCACGCGTTACTACCAGCCCAGTTCGCCGTACTCGCCGGAGGGACTGTTCCCCAACGCCGATGAGGTGGGGGATCAACATCCCTGGACGGTCGGCATGCAGAACACCGATTTCCGGGACTACCGGAAGATGATCTGCCGGTTCCCGAACGAGGGGGGGACGCTCGGACCGACCTCGCTGCCGACGCTTATGGCCTGTTTGCCGAAGGACCAGCGCTACGTGCAGTCCTTTGCGTGGCAGGTGCATGACAACTCCGTGGACAGCTGGGGCGAGCCGAGCTTCCCGGACCAGATGATGACCCAATGGCTGGGCAAGAACATCCGCAAGATGAGCCTGCCCGAGGTCGCCTACTGGGGCGGGTTGGTTCAGGGCGAGGCCCTTCGGGAATACTGCGAGAACTTCCGGCGGAGGATGTTCGACAGTTCGGCGGCGATCTTCTGGATGTACAACGACTGCTGGCCCGCCACCCGGAGTTGGACCATTGTGGACTACTATCTCCGGCGCACGCCGGCCTTTACCTCGGTCCGTCGAGCGATGCAGCCCCTGAACGTGGTGGTGGCCCAGGAGGGCGACGAGGTGGTGGTCTTCGGGATCAATGAGGGCCGGGAGGCCTGGAGCGGTACCCTCCGATACGGGGTGTTCAATCTGGCCGGCGGCTATCCCGTGAATCATGAGGCATCCGTGGTGCTGCCGCCCAATGCCTCAACGCGGCTGGCCTCGTTCTCCCTGAAGGACTGGAAGAAACCGGAGTCCTCGGCGGCTTTCGCCCTGCTGACGGCGGGCGGCAAACTCGCGGCCCGTAACCGGCTCTTTCTGCCGTTCTTCAAAGACCTGCGCTGGGCGGCGCCCGGACTCAAGATCAAGGTGAGCAACGGCAAAGCCGTCTTCACCAGCAACACGTTTGTCTGGGGGGTCTGCCTGGATCTCAATGGCGACAAACCGATGCCCGACAACTTCTTTGATGTTTACCCGGGCATCCCCCATGAGATTCCCTGGAAGACGAAGAAGGAGCCGAAGGTGCTGTTCGTGGGGAATCTGGGCAAGGGGAAGCGCTGAGGTTACCGGGCGAGGGTCCGGCCGTCAGGCGAAAAGCCGGGCCAGGGGGCCCATCAGGTTCAGCATGTCTTCAGGCGGCGCCGCCTGGAAGCTTACGGTGTGACCTCCCTCGGGATGCCGCAACTCCAGGCTGGAGGCATGCAGGGCCTGACGCGTGATCCTGAGTTGCCGCCGGTCCTCCTCCGAAAGGGTATCGGTACAGAACCGGAGAAACATGCCGGCATCCGGCCCGTAGAGTTTGTCGCCCACCACTGGGAAGCCCAGGGCATGCAGGGTGGCCCGGATCTGGTGGAGCCGGCCGGTGTGGGGAACGGCTTCAACCACGCTGATTCCCCCGTGGTATCCCAGCGAACGAAACGCGGTCTCCGTCCAGAGCCGATGGTCTTGCTGCGCCTGTTCGTCGGGGGTGAGCATCGAGGCAGGCCTGAACAGCCGCCGCTTGTGAACGCTGGAAACCGGATCCGGAACCACATGGCCTGAAGCGGTCAGGGTCTCCGGAAAGCGCCCTTCCACCAGGGCAATGTATCGCTTGGTCACGCGACGCGTGGCGAATTGCGTGCAACAGATTCTGGCTGCGCGGTCGTTCTTCGCCACGATCACCAGGCCGGAGGTTTCCCGGTCGATCCGGTTCACCAGGGACGGATTGTCCACCCCGAAGGAGCGCTTCAGTTCGGCCCAGAGGGTATGGTTGAAGTAGCGCCCGCCGGGATGGCAGGGAAGATTCGGCGGCTTGTCGACAACGATGAGATCGGCGTCCTCATGGATCACCCTTATGTTGAGATTCACGCGCGGTTCGGGGGTGTCGTCCGCCGTGTAGTCCACCAGATCGCCGGTGGCCAGAAGCCGATCCGGGGTGGCCGCTCCTCCGTTAAGCCCCACGCGTTGGTCAGCGAGGCGTTCAGCCCACCCCTCAGTGGTGTGATAGGGGAATCGCCGGACAAGGAAGTCCAGGATGGAGATTCCCTCCCAGGCCGCCTTGACTCGTGATTGGATGCGTCGCTGCATGGGCCCCGGTGCTAGGGCTTGAGGCCCAGATACGCCTCCGCATAGCGTCGTCCGAACGTCCGTTGAGACTTCGCGTCAAAATGCAGATGATCCCCTCGGTCGGTCAGTCCTTCCGCCGTGGCAAAGGCGGTATGCGGGACCTTCTGCGGCAGCGACTCCAGCACCCGGTTGACGGTTTCCTTGGACGCGTCCCAGGGGGCGCCGGGAAAACGTCCCAGTCCGCCGGCGATAAACGGGACGTCCGGCGCATTGAGCTCGGTTCGCAACCGTTGGATCAGCGCCTGTAGTTTCTGTTCGTAGAGGATGGCCCCGTCTGGAGTGCTGTCGCCCTCGCCCTGATGCCACAGGATGCCTTTCAACACGCCGGATGACAGGGCGGCTTTCGTGCGCCGCAAGGCGTCATCGTAGGGATGACTCTGCGTCTGTTCCCATGGCTGGCCGGGTTCCCAGGCGGAGATCGGGGAGCCGCCGGCGGCGCAGGGGATGAGGCCGACGGTGATCGCGGGATTGTGTTCGGCGATGAGGATGCCAAAGGTTCGGCCCAGTCCCACACCGGCGGCGGTCTTGTCAAAATGAATGGGATCCACGGCCGGCACCCACTCGTCGTTGCGGCTGAAGGTCAGTACCCGGGGCGGCGGCACTTGATCCTCCTCCTCCACCGTGCCGCGTCCCGCCATGTTGGATTGGCCAACGAGCAGGAAGAGGAGGAGATTCTCCTTAATCATCGCACAGGTGCTGTCATTCTTGATGGTCATCGTTGTTCTCCAGCTCTCCTGTTCAAGGTTCCGGCGCGGGGACGGGATCGGGGGCTGGCACGTTGATCACGCTGACGGGGATGCCGACCTCGACCATGCCGGCCAGGGTGACGATATTCCAGTTGGTGAGGCGGAAACACCCGTGCGACTCCCGACGCCCGATCGTCTCCGGATGCGGCGTGCCGTGAATCCCGAAACCGGGCGCATTCAGGGTCATCCAGTAGACGCCGACCGGATTGTTCGGGCCCGGCGGCAGGATCAGCTTGCGGCCGATTTCCTGGGCACGGGCCGATTCCGGGAAGTTCGCCGGGTCGAAGGTGTAGTTGGGATTGGGTGCGAAACTGGCCAGGGTCAGTTTCCCGGTCGGAATCCTGGCCATGTCCCGGGCAATGGAGCACGGGAAGGAGGCGATCAGGGTGTCGTCCGTGCCGAAGGCCCGCAGCCGATAGCTGCTGCAGTCGATCTCGAGCCGGGCGGCGGCGCCGGGTTCGAAGGCGGGCCGTGAGTTCGGGACCGTCACCGCCACGCCGATCAGTTCGTCATTCCAGTTGGTGAGGCCGGGATTGAGACGGCGGAGGAACGGCCTGGAGACGTGGAACTTTTCAGAGAGCGCCTCATCCAGCGATTCAAAGGCCATGCTGGAAACCGAGGCGGCCGCCTGCCAGTCGGCAGGGGCCGAGCCCACGAGGTCGAGGTCGGCCTGGGTGATCGTGTAGGAGACCGTGGCGGGAACGTCGTTGGAGAGGAGGGCTTCCCGCGCTTTGCGGTCGGAAAGTCCTTTCGCCCTGCGATAGTCCCGAAAGGCATAGTCCGTACGCGGCCCGTCCTTGCCGTCCACGAATCCGACGCCGAAACCATTTCGATCCAACGCGGTCTGCAAGGCGGCGACGGAGAGAACGGTCGGCGTCTGGGGCCCGGATGGACCGGGAAGCGGCGTGGCCTGAGCCGCCTGGCAGGCCAGAAGGAGAAGTAGTCCCAACCCTTTCTTCATCGCGTCATTCCTTTCTGCCCAGGCGCTGGCTGCTGAAGGCGAAACGGAGGAAACTTCCGGCGCTGAGCCAGAAGCGGGCCCAGCTGTCCGGGGAACGCCAGATCATGGTCGTGTAATCCCACAGCGTGCTGAGGCGCATGAAATGGCGGCGGTAGAATTCCTTGAAGAGCCGCTCCAACTGGTCGTGCTCCATTCCTTTGGGAACGAACTGGAAGTGCATGCAATCCATCTTCTCCCAGTCTTCGTCGAAGGTTCCCAGGTCGCGGATGTTCTCGTAGATGGGCGATCCGGGGAACGGCGTGAACTTGGCGAGGTTGAAGACGTCGATGGGGAGGGAGAAAACGTAATCCATGCTCCGACGGACGGAGGCTTCGGATTCGCCCGGCAGGCCCATCATCAGGAGACCTTTCATGCGGATGCCGCTGCGCTTGATCATGAGGATGCGGTCGCGCAGGAGATCGAGATCGGCCCGCTGCCGGTGCTGCGCGAGAAGGGCTGGGTCGCCCGTTTCAATTCCCAGGCTGATCATCCAGCAGCCGGAGGCTTTCATCAGCCGCAGAAGCTCCTCATCCAGGTGTTCGGCCCGGGCGGCGCAGTTGTAGGTGATGCCGAGACGCTGGTCCAGCAACTGACGCGCGAAGGCTTCGACCCGCTGGCGGTTGAACGTGAACTGGTCGTCGTAGAAGTTGATGTGCCGGACGCCGAAACGCTCCTTGAGATAACGGACATGGGCGATCATGTAATCGGCGGAGTTGAATCGGAAGCTCCTTCCGAACACGGAGCGGTCGCAATACGAGCAGGCATAGGGACAGCCCCGGCTGGACACGCAGCTCGAGTTGGGGGCGCGGGGATAGTTGAAGATGGGCAGCGCATAGGCGGCGGGGTAGCCCTCCAGCTTGTCGTAGGCGGGGAACGGGAGCGTGTCCAATTCCACCAGGCGGTCACGGTAGCCGGTGAAGACGGGGGAGCCGTCGGCTTCGCGGTAGACCACGCCCTTGAGGTCGGCGGGGCGTTCCCAGCCCCCTGACACCAGTTCCGTCAAGGTTTCCTCGCCTTCGCCCACGACGCCGAAGTCAAGGGAGGGGTAGCCCTTCAGTGACGCGGCCTTCAGGGCGGAAACATGGGGACCCCCGACCACCGTCTTGATGCCCGGCCTCAGCGATTTCGCCAGTTCGGCGATCTGGACCCCGTCCAGAAAGCTCGAGGTGGTACAGCTCAGGCCCAGGAAATCCGGGCGGGTGGTCTGAAGGACTTCCTTGAGATGATTCTGGCTGTCAGGTTTGGCAAAGCAATCCACCAGCGTGGTGGGGTGACCCTGTTTCTCCAGCCAGGCCGCCAGGCTGGCCAGCCCGATCGGGGGCATGATGTTGGCCAGGCGGGCGATGTCGCTTCCGGCGGCGTCGGTCCGGTACCCCAGGGGATGCACGAGGAGAATTCGTTTTACCGCAGTGATGGGTCGTACTCCTTGTGGATGGTGCGAAGCGCCTGGCCGCACCGGGCGCCGGAAACGAACATCCGCACCAGGTCACGGAACGGCGCCTTGATGCCGCGGGCCCGCCATGGGTTCTGGCGAAACCCGAACAGATAGAGCAGTGAGAAATACCGGTAAAAAATAGCCAGGGGCAATTTCGTGGGCAGGATGGTGTGCATGCAGTCATAGAAGGCATAGGGATCCTTGCAGATGAACCGATCCTTATGCTGGTTCCAGAGCGGAGTACCGGGCGGAGGGGAGAACACGGTGAACGAAATCTCGGCGGGGGCCAGAAACGTGATGGTCTCCCGCAACTTGATGAAATCCTTCGCTTCGAAGTCGGGGTTCACCATGAGCGCGGCGTGCAGGATGATGCCCAGCTCGCGCAGGATTTCCACGGCCCGGCGATTCGTGTCGGGCTGGTAGCCCTTGTTGTAATCCTTGAGCGTCTTGTCCTCGAGCGACTCAAGCCCCACGTAAATCACTTCAAGTCCGGCTTCCTTCCAGAGCCGGAACAGCTCGACATGACGGCAGATGGTGTCGCTGCGGGCCCAGCTGATATACCGCTTGCGGATGCCTTTTTCGAGGAGGAGTCGGGCGATGGTCTCCGCGCGCCTGGCGTTGATGAACATCTCGTCATCCACGAAATAGATGTGGCTTTCCGGAACCGCGGCGATCTCGGCCACCACATCCTCCGGCTCCCGCTGCAGGTACTTGCCGTTGGCGATATAATGGACCACGCAGAAGCTGCAGCGGTGGGGACAGCCGGTGCTGGTCCGCAGGGTGGCCACGCGGGGAAAGAGCGTGGCCACGCGCTCGCCCGGGGCGCCGGCCCAGACGCAGAAGTAACGGGACCGGTCGACCAGATCGCGGCGGGCCCAGGGGAGCTGGTTGTAGTCGGGCAGCTCCGGCGGCGGGGTCGCGGCCAGCGCGGCATAGTTGGGGGAGGCGGTCGGCAGGAACCGCGGGCTTTCGGGGACCGGCTGGCCGGCTTCCAGAAACGGGAGGATCTCGCGCAGCGCGGTGGCTCCTTCGCCGCGGATCACGAGGTCGATGGTGCCCGGCAGGTGGTAGTCCTCCGGCACGATCGTGGCATGAACGCCGCCCGCGATCACGGTGACCGTGGGCGCCATCTGCTTCGCGAGCCGGGCGAGCTGCTTGACGTTTCCCGCCTGGTTCGAATAGCCGCCAAAGCCCACGACATCAGGCGCAAAACTCCGCATGACCGCTTCGAATTCGGCGACGGGCGAATCGCTCAGCGTCAGGTCCAGAAGGCGGGTTTCATGCCGGGGATCGATGCCGGCGGCAACGATCTCAAGATCAAGGGGCTCAAGATGCAAAAACGCGTGAAAGCGTCGGGCGATCTTGAGCAACACATGGGGCCTGACCAGCAGGAATTTCACGTGCGCCTGTATAGTGAAACGAAGGGAACCCGGCAAGGTTATCTTTGGTTCCGCGCGGCCTTTACAGCCGCTGCAGGGTCTGGCCGCCGTCCACCATGAGGACCTGCCCGGTGGAGTAGGCCAGGTCGCCCCGCACCAGCATGGCCACGGCGCGGCCGACATCCTCCGGCAGTCCCCAGCGGGCCTGAAGCAGGAGGCCGTCGCCGATCAGTTTGTCATACTTGGCCTGCACCGCGGCAGTCATATCCGTCTGGATGATGCCGGGGCGGACCTCATAGACCGGAATCCCGAACTCGGCCAGGCGGGCGGCATAGAGCTTGGTCGCCATGCTCACGCCGGCCTTGGAAACGCAGTATTCCCCCCGGCTGGGCGAGGCGACGGTGGACGAGATGGAGGAGATGTTGACGATGCAGCCCGTGAACGCGGGATCCTGCTTTCCCTGCTCGACCATCCAGCGCGCGACGGCTTGAGTGAGGAAATAGGGGCCCTGGAGGTTGGTCCGGATCAGCCGCTCGAAGCTTTCCTCCGAGGCCTCCAGGATATCCATCCGGACGGTCGGCGCCACGCCGGCGTTGTTGACCAGGACGTTCAGGTGCCCGAACGTGGACCGGACGGTGTCGATCAGATCCCGGCGCGCCGCCGGGCTGGCGATATCGGCCCGGCAGTAGAGCGTCCGGGCGCCCAGGGCCTGAAGCTCCGCCAGGGCGTCGGCCACGGAGCTCTCCTCGCGCATGCCGCAGATCGCGAGGTCGCAACCGTCCTTGGCCAGGCACCTGGCAATGCCCAAACCGATGCCGCGGCCCCCGCCCGTGACCAAGGCGACTTTCCGGGTGGCGGGATTCGGTGATCGTTGTTCAATGCTCATAGTGGGGTCCTTTCGAAGAAATACGCTCTTCTCTGCTGTCTCCGCGCAGTACGGCGGGCACTACGTTGCCCGCTGCTCATTACTGCCCGCCGCTCAGATGGCTGGCGACGTAGCGCCAGCCCTACTGCGTGGTTCCCGCTTCATTTTGGCCTTGCCCAGTACGGCGG
Organism: uncultured Verrucomicrobiota bacterium; assembly: GCA_964404035.1. GTDB lineage: Bacteria > Verrucomicrobiota > Kiritimatiellia > CAIKKV01 > CAITUY01 > CAMBRF01. Next base: position 58,957 of record CAYOIT010000003.1, read on the forward strand.
GCACTACGCTGCCCGCCGATGCCGGGCGAGGTACCGCCCGGCCTAC
>CAYOIT010000004.1:0-56941 GCA_964404035.1 uncultured Verrucomicrobiota bacterium
TGGAAATCCTGAGGATCCATGCCCGCAGCATCAAGCTTTCGGCCGATGTGGATTTGCGCCGGCTGGCGCGCGGCACGCCCGGATTCTCCGGCGCCGACCTGGCGAACCTGATCAATGAGGCGGCCCTGCTGGCGGCGCGGAACAACCAGGAAGGGGTTCGTCAGCCGGATCTCGAAGAGGCGCGCGACAAGGTTCGCTGGGGCCGGGAACGCCGGAGCCGGGTGCTGGACGAGAAGGAAAAGAAGATCACCGCCTATCATGAGACCGGGCATGCGCTCATCGGGCTCATGGTCGAGGAGGCCGAACCGCTGCACAAGATCACCATCATTCCTCGCGGCACGGCTTACCTCGGGGCCACCATGCAGCTGCCCGAGAAGGACCGGTACATGGAAGGGCGGGACAAGCTGTTGGGCATGCTGACCACCCTGATGGGCGGACGTGTCGCGGAAGAGATCGTCTTCGGTGACATCACGTCCGGGGCCAGCAGCGATCTCAAGCAGGCGACGCGGCTGGCGCGGTTGATGGTGTGCGATTGGGGGATGAGCCCCGAACTTGGACCGCAGACCTTCGGCAATCATGAGGAGTTGATGTTCCTCGGGCGCGAGGTCTCGCGGTCGCAGGATTTCAGCGACGACACGGCCCGCCGGATTGATTCCGAGGTGAGCCGCCTGCTTCGCGAAGCCCACCAGCGTGCCAAGGATCTCCTGGTGAAGCATCGCGACAACCTTGATCTTGTGGCCAAGACCCTGATCGAGCGCGAAACGCTGGACGGTCGCGACGTCGACGAACTGGTGAAGGGCGGCCGCCTGTTGAGTGACGAGGAGCGGACTGCGCTGCCGCCGCGCGAGACCAGCGGCGAGGCCGCTGCCGTGGAGCCTGAAAAAGGAAAAGTCCTGGCGGGAACGCCGATCGAGCGGAGGAGTGATGCCTGAGGAAGCCGGCGTCCGGTGGCGGTGCCGGGAGCGCACGATACGCTTCGGACCCCGGCCGCTGATCATGGGCATCCTCAATGTGACGCCCGATTCGTTTTCCGACGGCGGCCAGTTCGCCACACCCGAGGCGGCGATCCGCCATGGGTTGGCCATGGCAGGAGACGGAGCGGATATTATCGATGTGGGCGGAGAGTCCACCCGGCCGGGTTCAGTGGAACTGCCGCCGGCCGAGGAACTCGCGCGAGTGATTCCGGTGATCGAAGGCCTTTGCCGCGAATGCCGAGGGGCGGCTCCGTTGATTTCGATCGACACTCGCAAGGCGGTTGTAGCGGAACGGGCCCTGGCGGCGGGCGCCGCCATCGTCAACGATGTGTCGGCCCTGACCTGCGATGCCGGCATGGCGGACACGGTCCGACGGTACGGAGCCGGCGTGGTGTTGATGCACATGCGCGGCCAGCCGGCAACGATGCAGAGGGCGCCGCACTACGACGACGTTGTACACGAGGTGGAGGCCTATCTGGTCCGGCGGGTGGCGGAACTTGAGGCGCAGGGGCTCGATCGCGAGACGTTGGCGCTGGATCCCGGGATTGGGTTCGGGAAGACACTGGAGCACAATCTTCAACTCCTGAGCCGGCTCGAGGTCCTTGTCCGGCACGGGCGGCCGGTGCTGGTGGGCCTGTCGCGCAAGAGCTTCCTGGGAACCCTGACCGGGCGGAAACCCGGCGACCGGCTGGCGGGAAGCCTGACCGGCCTGGTGGTGGCGGCGTTGCGCGGCGCGCGGATTTTGCGGGTGCATGACGTGAAGGAATCGGTTGACGCGGTTAAAGTGGTGGCAGCGTTGAGCGGGGAGACTGCAACGTGACATGGTTGAATGACATTGTATGGCCGGGGGCGGGCGGGAGCTTCGAGATCCTCGTCCTGGCCTGCGTGTTCTATTTTGTCTTCATCTTCTTCCGGGAGACCCGCAGCATCCAGATCTTTGTCGGGTTGCTGCTGTTGTTGATCATGATGATCGCCGTGACGCGCCTGTTTCATATTTACGCGCTGAACTGGTTGCTGAGCCGGTTCTCGGTCTACCTGGCGGTGGCGATGCTGGTTATTTTTCAGCCGGAGATTCGGCGGGCGCTGGCCGAACTGGGGAGGCAGCCGCTCTTTGCCGCTCCTGTCGAATCGAGGGGGCTGGTGGATAATCTGGTCGAGGCGGTCATGCTTCTGGCGGAGCGCCGGATTGGCGCCCTGATCGCGATAGAGCGGACCGAGAGCACGCGGGCTATCCAGGATACCGGCGTGAAACTGGAGGCGCGCGTCAATTCAGACCTTCTGGCCAGCCTCTTCTTTCCGCACACGCCGCTGCATGATGGCGGGGTGATCATTTCCGGTAACCGCATCGTCGCGGCCGGTTGTCTGTTTCCCCTCTGTCAGCGACCGGAATTGAGCCGCGGACTGGGGACGCGCCATCGGGCGGCGATGGGCCTGACGGAGGAGATTGATGCCATCGCCATCGTCGTTTCAGAGGAGACCGGCACGGTCTCCATCAGTACCCGGGGCCGGTTGAGCCGCGATTTTGACGAAGAGCGTTTGCGCCGGTTTCTGTCCGCGGTGCTGGTTAAAGAGCAAATGGCCACCAGCCGCTGGACCCGGGCGCGGCAGCACCTGGACCTGAGCTTCAACGGTATCGCGAAGTCGGAGAACATGGCCCGCGGGGAGGATGCCAACCATGCCGGCTGAACTCTCCAAGCTGGGTCAGGCGGTGCTTCATAACAAGTGGCTCAAGCTGCTCTCCCTTCTCATGGCGACGATCAGCTGGTATGTCATCCAGGATGCGATCAGCTTTGAGGTCGAGATCCCTGATATCCGGCTTCAGATCCAGGTCCAGGAAGGCATGGCCATTCTCAACCAGTCGGCCTCGACGGTGGATGTCGCGTTCCGCGGGTCGCAGGAGGATATTCAACGTCTTGACCCCCGGCGTCTTCAGGCGGTGGTGGACCTGACGCAGAGCGAGGATGCGGCGAAGGAAGTGGTGGTGACCCCGGGAATGATTCGCGGCGTGCGCGGGGCGCGGGCGGTGGCCGTTCATCCTGCGCGCATCCATGTCACGCTCGACCGGCAGGCGGAGAAACGTGTCCCGGTGAAAGGGCGGACGGTGGGCCTGCCGCTGTTGGGTGAGGTGGATGCGGTGACGTGCGAACCCTCAACGGTGTTGTTGCGCGGTTCGGCCGCCAAGTTGCGGACGACGGAGTCGGTGTATACCCAGCCGGTCGATGTCGATGGACGCGTCGAATCGTTTGTGCGCCGGAGCGCGCTCCAGGCGCCGGGCGATAACTGGGTTGCGCAGATGGAACCCGCCGACGTCCAGGTCAGGGTGACCCTCACCCGACGGAACGCCACCCTCGAGCGGAAGGGCGTCCCCGTGAGCGCCGTGGTCGATCCGGGGCGGACGCTGGAGATCGACATCCAGCCGCCGACCGTGGATGTGGTGCTGATGAGCCAGGCCTCCGGCGTGAAACTCCAGGAGGAGGGCCGGCCGGTTCGCGCGTTTATCGATTGCGTGGGATTGGTGGCACCGGGCGAATTCACCGTCCCGGTCCGGGTGATCGCCGGCGCCGACGTCTCTGCCGTGGCGCGCCCCGAGTCGGTTCGGGTGACCTTGTCGCAGAAATGAATGAAGGATGGAAAAGATGACTAATAAGGCATGGATGGTGGTGGGATTGATGGGTGGACTGTTGGCCCAGGCCGGAGCGGCTCCCGATCCCGCGACCGGAACGACGACATCGGCGCTGGCTCAAGCCAGTGCGCCCGCCCCCACGGCGGGAGAGGTTCAGAGTCTGCTGTCCAGCGGCCGGCAGGCGCTGTCCGGCGGCAAATGGGCGGAGGCCGTGGCGTTGTTTGAAAAGGCGCGTAAGCTGGACCCGACCAACGGCGAGGCCGATTTCGGATTGAGTGCCGCCTTCATCGAGCTGGGGCGCCTTGACGAGGCCCTGCCTTTGTTGGAGTCCCTGCGCAAGGCTGTCCCCGATAACCCGACCGTCATGAACAACCTGGCTTGGGTGTATGTCAAATCGACGGATGCGAAGATCCGAAACCCGGCCAAAGCCGTCAAGCTGGCGCGCGAGGCGCTGCTCGAAGTTCCTGCGGATTACTCGATCTGGAATACGCTGGCCGAGGCTTATTGTGCCGATGGCAAGTATGACCTTGCCCTGCGCGCGGCCGAAAGCGCGCTCAGACTTAACCGCCTCGCCGGGGCGACCAATACCGTCGCCGCTCGCGAACTGGTGGCGAAGTGCCGCCGGGCCGGAGCGGCCGCTACCGATGGAAAAACGGACGACGACCGGCCCTGACGGAGGCAATTCTACCCATGGCAACCAACGAGACGAAACCCAAAATGAGCACGGGCATTCGCGAGGTCTGGAGCATCGGACTGCTCGCGGTCTGCGTGTTGCTTTTTCTAAGCCTCGTCTCGTATGACTGGCGTGATATCTCCCTGTTGACGGCGCCGTCCAACGATCCGCCCTGCAACTTCATCGGACCCGCCGGCGCCTGGTTGTCGTTTGTGATGTTCATGGCCTTCGGCGTGGCGTCCTACCTTCTGCCGTTGTGGTTTCTCGGGTTTGGCGTGGTTCTTATTTTTCATGGGGTCGAACACGCCCGGGCCAAGCTCACCTGGGCCGCGCTCATGATGCTTTCGCTGTGCTGCCTGATTGATTTGCGGCCCGCCCTCGTTTCCGGCGTGGCGCAGTCGCTCAATCTCAGCGCGCCCGGTGGAGTGCCGGCGCAGCTATTCTGCCGGCTCCTGTCGGTGCATCTGCTGGGCGACGTGGGGGCGCTGATCACCGTGCTGGCGGTTCTGCTGATCTCCTCGGTGCTGTTCTTCGGCTGGGACGTCATCCTGCGCGAATTGAACCGCATGGCGGGGGTGATCAGCACGGCCACGAACAAGTGGGCCCTGCAGGGCGATCGTGAAGCCACCGACTGGCCGAAGCGCCAGCCGGCCATTCAGGAATGGAAGCGGGAGCGGATCGAGCGGGTGGCGCGCGACGACAAAAAGGCCGCCCGCCGCGAGCCGGAACAGCATGAACTGGTGACGCTGCCCGATCCCGAGCCCGTGGCGGCGCGGCCGGAGGAACCGGTTAAGGAGCCGGCGAAACCCGCCCCGGTCATCAAGCCCCCGCCCCCCCCGTCGAAGCCCAAAGAGAAGCCGGTGGTCGAATCCGCCGCGCCGCGGGTGGCCGCCCGCCCGACCGTCTCCCTGCCGGCGCCGGCGATCAACTACGTGTTGCCTCCGTTATCCCTGTTGACCGATCTTCCGCCGGCCGAACAGCGCACGATCCGGGGCGATACCGATACGACGGCCCGTGTGATTGTCCAGACGCTCGAGGAATTCGGCATCAAGGTTCAGATGAAGAACGTTGAGTGCGGGCCCGTGGTCACCCGCTACGAACTGATTCCCGCGGCCGGGGTGAAGGTTGAGAAGATCGGGGCGTTGAGCAACAACCTGTCCCTGTCGCTCAAAGCGACCAGCGTGCGGGTTCAGGCGCCCATTCCCGGCCGGGGCACGGTGGGCATCGAGGTGCCCAATGCCTCGACGACCTCCGTCTATCTCAAGGAAATCCTGGAGGGGCCCTCCTGGCAACCCGACCGCACCGAGATCCCCATTGTGCTGGGCAAGGATGTGGGAGGGAAGGACCTGGTGACCGACCTGGCGGCCATGCCGCATCTGCTGATCGCCGGCGCCACCGGTTCCGGAAAGACGGTCTGCATGAACTCGATCCTGGCGGGTTTGCTCATGTCGCGCACGCCCGAGCAGCTCCAGCTCATGCTGATCGATCCCAAGATTGTCGAATTCTCCGCCTACAACCATCTGCCGCACCTGCTGGGGTCGCGGACGCAGGTGATCACCGATCCGAAGAAGGTGGCGGGCGGTTTGCGCTGGGCGATCACCGAGATGGAGCGCCGCTACCAGGTCATGGCCAAGGTGGGCGTCCGCAACATCAAGGGGTTCAACGCGCGGAAGATCGAGAAGCAGCAGGTGCTGTTCGGGACCGCGCCGGACATGGCACCCAATATTCCCGACCGGATGAACTACATCGTGATCATCATTGACGAACTCGCGGACCTGATGCTGACGGCGCAGGCGGAGATCGAGAGTTACATCGCCCGGCTGGCCCAGATGTCGCGGGCCGTGGGGATCCACATGATCATTGCCACCCAGCGCCCGTCGGTCAACGTGATCACCGGCACCATCAAGGCCAATTTCCCGGCCCGTATCGCCTTCCAGGTCGCCCAGATGAACGACAGCCGCACCATTCTCGATGCCAAGGGCGCCGAAAAGCTGCTGGGGCGCGGCGACATGCTCTTCATGCCGCCCGGGGCGAGCAAGCTGATCAGGGCCCAGGGCGCAATGACGACCGATGACGACATCCGCCGCATCGTGGACTTCATCAAGAAGCAATGTCCGCCGCCGATGGAAGAGCCCGCCCCTGTCCCGGCCCGGAAACTGCAGGGTAGCGTGGACACCGCGCCGGTGCCGGGCGCCGCGGCAGCCGCCGCAGAGGATGACGCTGTCCCGGCAAAAGCCGGACCCAGTTTTGACGACATGCTGGTCAAGCCTGCCGGCAGTGACGATGCGGATGACGAGTTGATCGAGATGGCGGTTCAGATCATCCGGGAAACGCACCGGGCCTCGACCTCGTCGCTTCAGCGGCGGCTGCGCATCGGCTACACGCGGGCGGCGCGGGTGATGGACGTGCTGGAGGAACGCGGCATCGTCGGCCCGGCGCGCGGTTCCGACCCGCGGGAGATCCTCATTGATTTGGACGGCGAGGTGCCGAATAATGCGCCCGTTTCAGAAGAAAGACAGGAGCCATGACCGACATGTTTTCACCAGGGGCAACCCTGCGCGCGGCGCGCGAAAAACGCAAACTGAGCCTGGCGGAGATTGCCGAGATGACCCGGATCAAGGTTCACATCATCACGGCCATCGAGAATAACGACTTCAGCGGGATTGCCGCTCCGTTGTATGGCAAGGGCTTCATCAAGCTGTATGCGGAAGCCGTCGGACTGGATCCGCAACCCCTGATCCGCGATTACATGGAACAACACGCGCGGACGGTCCATCCTTCACTCCGATCGGAGCGGCCGCCCTCAGCTCCCCTCTCCAACGGCGTGCCGATGCCCTCGACGCTGGACCGGTTCCGCTCGTCCGGCGGGGCAGCCTGGGCCAAGGTTGTCTCCGACGTGTCGGCGGCGCTGCAAGGGGTGGTCGACACGCTGCGTGTGGCCTGGGTGCGCTGGCGGATGCAGCAGCAGAAGTCGTCCGCCGTGACGCGCCGCTATACGCGCGGTTACGCGGGACCGGAAGCGATTCCGATCTGGCGTTACGCGGCCATCGGCGTGGCCTTGCTGGTGGTGGTGGTGCTGGTGATCGCCGGGGTGGGACTGCTGCTGGGACGTTCGCACGAGCGTCATCCCGCGCCGGTTTCAGCGCCGGTCTCGATACCGGCGAAACCGGCCCTTGCGCCGCGGCCGTTGCGGCTGCAGGCAGAGCCGCCGCCCGCGCACCTTCGAATCCCCGCACCCTGAGGCGTCGATGAACAGGTTCTCCGTTGGATTCATCAGCCTGGGGTGTGCCAAGAATCTTGTGGATTCCGAGCACATGGCGACGGTGTTGAAGGCCGCGGGGGCCCCGCTGGCGCGATCGCCCGAAGAGGCTGATATCATCCTCATCAACACCTGCGGGTTTATCGGCGATGCGAAGGAGGAATCCATCGATGCCATCCTGCGGGCCTGCGCCCTCAAGCAGACCGGGAGTTGTCGCGCGGTGGTGGTGGCCGGCTGCCTGATCCAGCGCTACCGGGAGCAGCTCCGGAAAGCCATGCCCGAGGTGGACGCGTTCATCGGTCTCGATGAACTGGATGAAGTGGCGGCGATTGTCCGGCGCCTGGAACAGGGCGAGTCGGGGATCATGCGGGTGTCCAAGGTGTCGCAGAAGGTCTTCAGCCCGCTCCCCTCGCGCATCATTCTGACCGGCGGGCCGTTCGCCTACCTCAAGATCGCCGAGGGCTGCAACCACGGGTGTGCGTTCTGTGCCATTCCCGGCATTCGCGGCCGGTACCGGTCCCGCCCGATTTCCGGGATCGTGAAGGAAGCCGAGACGCTTCTGGCCCGCGGCATCCGGGAACTCAACCTGATTTCACAGGATACGACGCGGTACGGTCACGATTTGGACAATGGCACCGACCTACCCAAGCTGCTGAAGGCCCTGGGCAAGCTGGGGGGAGCGTTTCGGATCCGGCTCCTGTATGGCCATCCGGCGCATCTCAGCGACAAACTGCTCGACGCCATGGGCGAGGTGTCACAGGTCTGCCGCTACCTGGATGTTCCCATCCAGCATTCCCATCCCGACATGCTGCGCCTGATGCGGCGGGCGGGTGGGGCGGAGGCCGTGCGTGCTTTCCCGGAGCGGGCCCGACGGCGGCTGCCGGGAGTGACGCTACGGACCACCTGCCTGGTGGGGTTCCCTGGCGAAAAGGCCGCGCACTTCAACGATCTGCTGGCGTTTATCGGGGAGGCGGGCTTCGATCACCTGGGGGTCTTCGCGTTTTCGAAGGAGGAAAACACCGCCGCCTGCGACCTGCCGGATCCGGTTTCGCCGGGAGTCGCCCAGCGCCGGCGTGCCCGGTTGATGGAACGGCAGCAGGAGATCGTGTTTCGCCAGGCCTGCGCCCTGAAGGGGAGCGAGGCGACCGTGATGCTGCTCCGGGCCGGAACCCGCAAAGACTGGGTGGCCCGCAGCGAGGGCCAGGCGCCGGACGTCGATGGGGTCACCCTGGTTCGCGGGATCGGGCCCAACGGCGTCCCCGGCCAGTTTGTGCGGGTGCGTTACCGGGGTGCTGACGGCTACGATCTCCGCGCCAGCGTGCTTCAGGGTTGACAGTGTCCGCCCTGTCTAGGCACACTGTTACCGGTTGTTTCGAGACTACGAATGAATCTTCCGAATAAAATCACGGTCGGCCGGATCGGCCTGACCTTTGTGATGGTGGGGTTTCTGACGGCTGGAATGCCGTTCGGGAAAACGCTGGCGCTGATCACCTTCGGGTTGGCAGGGCTGTCGGACTGGCTGGATGGAATGCTGGCCCGGCGCAGCGGCCAGGTGTCGGTGTTCGGGCAACTGATGGATCCGCTGGCCGACAAGATCCTGGTCTCGGCGGCGTTCGTCAGTTTCACCGCCATTCATCAGCCGGACAGTCCCCTTTCCATCGTGCCGGCGTGGATCGTCATCACCATCATCAGCCGGGAGTTCATGGTCACGGGGCTGCGCCTGCTGGCCGGGCAGCAAGGGAAGGTCCTGCCGGCTGGAAGTTGGGGGAAACACAAGATGATCTGGCAGACGATTACCATTGTGGTCGTCATGCTGGGGCTGGCGTTGCAGGAGGACATCCTGCCGCTGGTGTTGCACGGAGAGGCGCATGCGACGTTTGTCGCCGTGTTCAACGTTTATTTCTCCAAGACGGCGATGTTCCTTTCCCTGGTGGTGGGAGCGCTGACGGTGGTCTCGGGCGCCATTTACTTGTGGGAAAACAGGGCCCTGTACAGGTCCCAGGCATAGAACGGAAATCCTAAATGGCTCAGGAATGGAACATCAGGCCGCGGGGGATCAGTTGCAGCGCGTGTGCGACCGCCTTCGCCGACGGACAGGAGTTCTTCACACGGTTGACGTTCCAGGGACCGGAGTACCTGCGCGGGGATTTCTGCGTCGCCTGTTGGGCGGTGGAGGCTCCCAAGGAACCGGGCTACAGCTCGTGGAAAGGACATTTCCATGTTCCCCCGTCCGATCCGGACCGGCGGGTCAGGAAGGAAACGGCAGAATCCCTGCTGCGCGACTTGATCGAGGAGGATAACCCCTCCAAAAAGCGGGTCATCTACATTCTCGCGGTCATGCTGGAGCGGCAGCGTGTGTTTCTGGAACGGGATGTCAAAACCCTCGAGGATGGCAGCCGGATTGTGGTGTACGAGCATCGCCGGACCGGGGAGGCTTTTGCGATCACCGACCCCCGGCTGCAGCTTTCCGAGATTGAACCGCTTCAAGGGGAAATCATGGCGTTGCTGACCGGGCAGGGCGCGGAAGCCGTGCCGCCACCGGCGCCGGTACCGCCATCGCCCGCCGGCGAGGCGACCGGAGCGCCGGGCGAGGACACGAGCGTGAGTCCATGTTCGACATCAAACTAGTCCATGGGCAGGTTTTCGACGGAACCGGAAAGCCGCCCGTCTGTGCCGATATCGGCATCGTGGGAGACCGGATCACCGCGGTGGGCGACCTTGGCGCGGCCGAGGCGCGGCTGGTGCTGGAGGCCGGGCACCATGTGGTTTGCCCCGGCTTCATCGATGTGCATTCCCACTCCGATGCCTACCTCCTGATTGAGCCTTCGGCGGCGAGCAAGGTTTACCAGGGGATCACTGCCGAAGTCATCGGCAATTGCGGGTCATCGGCGGCGCCCAGGCTGGGAGCGGCACAGATTCCGTCCGACTGGCGAACCCATGCCTACCCGGGGGAGTGGCGGACGCTGGCGGAATACCGCCGGCTTCTGGAGCGCGTGCGGCCGGCGGTCAATGTGGTGGCCCTGGTCGGCCACAATGTCCTGCGCGCCAGTGTCATGGGCTATGAGGGCCGCCCCGCGCGGTCCGAGGAAATCCAGGCGATGGCGCATCTGCTGGAGGAAAGCCTCGAAGCGGGGGGGCGCGGGCTGAGCACCGGGTTGATCTACCCGCCCGGCATGTACGCCACGGAGGAGGAAATCCTGACGCTGGCGGCGGTCGTGGCCAGACGCGGAGGACTGTACACGTCGCACATGCGGAGCGAGAGCAGCGGCTTGCTCGATGCGTTGAAGGAAACGATCGGGGTAGGCCGGAAAACGGGCGTGCGGGTCCAGGTGTCGCATCTAAAGACCTCCGGCCGTCTCAACTGGCCCCTGGTGGACTCAGCCCTCGAACTGATGCAGGGGGCGCGGAAGGAAGGTCTGGCCGTGGCCGCCGACCGGTATCCATACACCTCGTCCTGCACCGATCTCGACGTGATTTTTCCCCATTGGGCGACGGAAGGCGGGCGCGAGGCCGAACTCGCCCGGCTGCGCGATCCGTCCGTCAGGGCGAAGCTTCGGGCGGAACTGCTGGCCGTGCGCCCGGACCGGTCGTGGGGCAGTATTACCATCGGGTCCACCAGCGAGACCAATGCCCGTTTTCGCGGCATGCCGTTGGAACAGGCGGCCGAGGCTCTGGGCCTGGAACCCGTCGATGCCGCCCTGCACCTGATTGAGACCGACAACCTCGCGACCAGCGCGTTTTTTCAAGGGATGAGTGACTCCAACCTTTGGCGCATCCTGGGTGAGCCCTATGTCATGATCGGGTCCGATGCGTCCTTGCGCGCCCCGTGGGGGCCGCTGAGCCACGACTACCCGCACCCGCGGGCGTATGGGAGCTTTCCCCGTTTCCTCCGGGCCGCGCTTGACGAGCGGACCGTTCCGCTGGCCGAGGCCCTGAGGAAGATTACCTCCCTGCCGGCGGAGCAGTTCGGGTTGCACGGACGCGGTGTGCTGGCGGAGGGGAATCAGGCCGATATCGTGGTCTTCAATCCGGCCACCCTTCGGGATCGGGCCACCTATTCCGACCCGCACCAGTTCTCCGAAGGGGTGGCCCATCTCCTGGTGAATGGCCGGGTGACGATTCGGGACGGGGCACTGACCGGCGAACGTGCCGGCCTGTGGCTTTGACCCGGGCAGCCGGCTAGGCCGGCTTGGCGGCGGAGGGTTTGTGGGGGGTCAGGACCCGACGAATCGCTTCCGCGAGCTGGCGCAGCACGATGGGCTTCATCAGGATTTCCTTCACCCCGCCCTCGAGCAACTCCTCATCGGACAGCGACTTGCTGAAGCCCGTGCAGAGCAGAACGGGCAGATTGGGCCGCAGCTGGTGCGCTTCGCGGACCAGTTCCATGCCGGTCATGCCGGGCATGACCTGATCCGTGATCAGGATATCGAAACGGTCCGGGGCTTCACGGAGGAGGGCGATGGCGTCCTGGCTGCGCAGGCAGGCGACGGGGGTGTAGCCGAGGGTCTTCAGCATCTGGGCAACCATGTTGACGATATCCTTCTCGTCATCCACGAAGAGCACCCGCTCCGTCCCGCGTGGGACCGGTTCGTGCGAGACAGGCACTTTTTCGCCCGTTTTCTCCATGAGCGGTAGCACGACATGGAAAAGGGACCCCTTTCCGACTTCGCTCTCCACGGTGATGATGCCGTGCAAAGCGGTGACGATCCCGTGGGCGACGGCCAGCCCCATGCCCGTTCCCTCGCCGCTCTTCTTGGTGGTAAAGAAGGGCTCGAAGATCCGTTCCACTGTGGCGCGGTCCATCCCGATTCCCGTGTCCCTTACGGTCAGGTCCACGTAGGATCCCCGGCGCAGACGCGACAGCGGTCCCTTGGTTTTGCTGTCCAGCACGACCGGGTGCAAGCTGTACTCCAGGATGCCGCCGGTCCTTCTCATGGCGTGCAGGGCATTGGTGCCGAGGTTCATCAGTACCTGGTGCAACTGGGTCGGATCGGCACGCACCATGTCGCGGTCCGTCTTGATGTCGGCGTGCAGCTGGATATCCGGCCTGACCGACCCGCGGAGCAGCGTCATCACTTCCTCGATCACGGCGGCCAGCCGGAGCGGTCTTTCCTCGCCCTCGGTCTGCCGGCTGAAGGCCAGGATCTGCCGCACCAGGTCTTTGGCGCGGTGACTTGCCTTCAGCACCTCATCGAGATTGTGACGATTGGTGTCCTCGGGGGTGCAGCCAAACAGGGCCATTTCCGTGTAGCCGATGATCGGGGTCAGGATGTTGTTGAAATCGTGGGCAATGCCGCCGGCCAGCGTTCCGATCGCTTCCATTTTGTGGGCCTGCCGCAGAAGCCGTTCGTTCTGCCGGAGCGCTTCCTCGGCGCGGCGGTGCTCGGTGATATCCTGCAACATGACCAGAAAGCCCTTGGGCTTGAAATCCCAGTCGAGCCCGAGGTTGGTGATCAGGATGTCGAAATGGCTTTTTCCTGAGCGTGTTGACTGGAGGACCAGTCCCGCCTCCTTGGCCAGGTCGAAATCCATGACGGCTTCATAGCGAGCCGTTCCGCCCTTCAACACCGTGTGCCCGACTTCCTCGCTCATCTCCGGCAACTGGGGAAGGGTCGGGGCCACAAAATGGCTGCGGTCGCTGACCCCGAACATTCCGAGCGCGGAGGGATTGATGTCCATCAGCCGTTGGCCGATGTCATAGAGGGCGATCCCGATGGGCGAACGGGCAAAGAAGTCATGAAACCGCCGCTCGCTCTCTTTGAGCGCGAACTGGGTTTCACGCCGCCGGGTGATGTCATGGGCGCAACAGAACACGGCGGGACGTCCCTCGTGTTCGAGCACGCGCACGGTGATTTCCATGGGGATCTCGTTGCCCGACTTGGTCCGGTAGGTTCGTTCCGTGAAGACGTGAGGCGGAACCAGTTGATCGCCAGCGGCGGGCGGTTCACCGGGCGCCGCCGGGCTGCTCCCGCTTTTGAGGAGGGGGGCATAGGGCTGCTGGGATCCGCTGTCCGACATGACTTCGATGTCGCGTGGAGTAAGGGCCAGCAACTCGGTGCGGGTATAGCCCAATCGGTGACAGGCCGTGCGATTGGCCTCGATGAACTTGGTGGGATGGTTTCTGGCATCCAGCCCATGTACCAGAATGATGTCCTCCGTGCTGTTCAGGAGTGAACGGTACCAGACCTTCTGCGACTCGGTGGTTTTCTCGCGGCTGGCGAGAGTGTCGTACGACTTGCGGAGCTCGTCATTTGCGGCATTCAGGCGCAAGGTGCGCGCGTCGACGGCCTGCCGAAGCCTGCGCACGGCAAAGCCGCCGCTGACGAGAAGGGCGATGAGGATCATCAGGCTGCCGAAAAACAGCGGCAGATATCTTCGGTCCAGCCGGGTCCAATATTCAAGCGAACGGTAGTACAGCGACTTCCGGTCGGCCTTCAGCACGGACTGCCAGTAATCGAGGCCCTCGATCAGTTTTCCGCTCCGGTTACGAGGCGAGGCAAAGCGGAATTCGATGGTGGGCGAGGTGATGGGGGAGGCGGTGACGCCGTAATCGCGGGCCGAGCGTTCCCCGAAGAATCGGTCAATCAGGCCGGTGTCGACGCTGCGACGGTCAAGGGACTCGAGAATCTGGGTGTAGGAATCCATCTCGATGAACTCGCACCGTATCCGGGCCTCTGTCAGCATGGCACGGAACTGCTCGTAATGGGGGTCGCCGCGCATCACGGCGATCGTCTTGCCGGCGAGGTCGCTGAGCGAGAAGACGAGGACGGAGTTGGCCACATACAGCTGCCCGCAGGAGGCCACCATCCCTTCGCGGGTGAAGTCCTGCCGGCCGATCCGGTCGCTCGGCCACGGCGCCGGCATCACCAGGTCCAGGGCGCCCTGTTCGAGTTTGATGGCGTTGTTGGCGGGAGTATCCGGAATGTAGCGAATCTGCCAGCCCTTCTGGGCGGCCACGTAGTTGAGAATATCGGGCAGGAAGCCTTTGACGGCGGCCCCGCCGGAGCGGATGTAGACGAACGGCTCTTGCGAGGAGACGCCCACGTTGATGACGTTGGTCATGTCCGACGCCGCGCCCAGGAGCACCCAGGGGGCGAGCGCGAGCGAAAGGATGATGATCCTGATGTTCATAAACGATGGGTTGCGGCTCAGCATAGCATAGGCCGATGTCCGGGCAAACGATTCAAGACACCCCCTCCAACTGGGCGATCGCCCGCTTGGCGCAGACGGCATCGATCCGCCAGGTGCCTGCCACGTAGCCGGCCAGCAGGGCATTGTCGCAGACGGCGTTGATCAGGCGGGGAATGCCGCCGGAGTAACGATGGACGAGGTGAATGGCTTTGGGGTCGAACACAATCCGCCCGTTGCCGCCCGCCGTATTCAGACGGTGGGCCACATAGGCGCTCACCTCCTCTTCCTGGAGGGGGCCCAGGTGAAATCGCACCGTGATGCGCTGGCGCAACTGGCGGAGCGAGACCTGGGAGAGTTTTTCCTCGAGTTCAGGTTGTCCGACCATGACGATCTGAATCAACTTGTGACGGGTGGTCTCCAGGTTTGACAGCAGGCGGATCTGCTCCATGAGCTTCGGCGAGAGATTCTGGGCTTCATCAATCAGGAGGGCCACATTGGCCCCCGCGTCCATCTTCTGGAGCAGGAAGGCGTTGAGCGTCTCGATCAGCTTGAGCATATCCTTCCCGCCCGAATCGAGACCGAAGTCGCGCAGGATGGCACGCATCAGCTGGGCCTCGGTGAGGCACGGGTTCAGGATCAGGGCCGTCTGGACGCTCTGGCCGAGTTCGGCAAGGACGGCCCGGCACAGCGTGGTTTTGCCGGACCCCACTTCTCCCGTGAGCTGGATAAAGCCCTTTCGCTCCCGGATGCCGTACATCACATGATTGTAGGCCTCGCGGTGTTGACGCGAAAAGAAAAGATAGTGCGGGTCCGGCGTGATACTGAAAGGCGATTCCTTGAGTTTAAAGAACTCAAGATACATTTCAGGCCTTGACCTTCAACTCGCATGCCGCCGCCGGTTCAAAGACGCTGAACGTGAAGGACTCGGTGAAGTACAGGTCCACATTGTCCTTGTCATGACTCTTGAACCCGATGGTCAGGTCCTGTCCGACCGTCATCTCGAAGTCTCCGCCGCGGCGTGACAGCACCAAGCCCCCGTGCAGGGCGGGACTCCAATGCACCCCCCCGGTGGCCAGGGCCTCGATCTGCTTGCGCAGCGGGTAAGCCTGCGGATCGCCGACCCGGACCAGGGCGTAGGGCTCGGTGCCCAGCACCAGGGCGTAAGGGCCGCCGACACCGGATTTCTCGAGCGCCAGAATGGCGTGCTCCACCGACTCGGTGAAGGCGTCGGGATCGGACGCCGAGAGCGGCACCGGCTTGTGGGACGACGCTTCGGCGATGCCCCTGATGCCGCCTTCCGCAAATCCGAGATAGAGGGCGGTTTCCTCAAAGATCGCGGTTTTCCGCGCCGCGCCGATCATCGCATCGAGGTTGGGGTTTCTGGCTCCGCGGGAAACGTTATCGAGTTCCCACAGCTTCAAGGTGAAATGGGTCCGGACCTCGATCAGGTTCTGGGTTTCGCGCCGGCCCCAGCTGACCCCCTTGACGGGTTCGCTGTCCCCCAGGTGGATGCTGCCCAGGTTGACCGCGGCCATGGTCCAGCCATGCGGTCCGCTGAAATCCACGAGGCCACGGGCGGACAGGTTGCCCTTCAGGATACGGGAGGCCTGCAGGTCGATCTCTTTCCAGCCTTCATCGGCGATCGGCGACAGTGAGCGTCTGAGTATATCAGTCATGGGATGTTCTCCTTTTTGTGGGGAATAAGAAGGGGTTCAGGTCTTCAGGTTGCGGATGCCCAGGTCGGCTTGGGTCTCGCCCGACGGGCCGGAGCCGGCTTCTATTTCAGTGATGGGTTTGGACGTAAAGAGATACGTCTTCAGTGCCGTGTCGACCGTCGGCATGGTGCGGCGCAACCACTCGACCAGCATGGCAAAGTGCTCCATCTCCTCGTTGCGGTTGTGTTCGAGAATCGCCTTCAGCGCGGGATCTTCCGAGCGATCGAGACGCTGGTGGTAATAGTCAAAAGCCTCCAGTTCCTCCTGAAGACTGGCCAGGGCGCGGTGAATGTTCCGCGCCTCGGCGGAGAGGTCTGATTCATTATAGGCGCTACTCATTGACGTCCTCCTGCTTGTCGGGCGAAACGGATCATACCGCTTCCCTATTCGAGTGCCATATTGCCACAAACCTAGCCGCTCACAAGCCTGATGTTGGGGCCGGAAGCCTCCCGGACGTGGCACGATTCGGGCCCGCCGGCAGCGCGGCCGGGTCCGGCGGCAGGATCAGCCCAGGGTGTCGCCGGAACGGGACCACGGTCTGGCTTCCGTTCGGATTTTTCCATCAACTTCCGGCCACACCTTCAACAGAATGGCGGGATGTGGCGACTCCTGGGTGGAGGCGGGGGGCGGCGCCAGCCGGGCAAGGAGCGACGCCGGATCATCGGCCAGGGTCGTCAGCAGGGTGCAGACGTCGGTCAGGAACAACTGCCGCAGACTCGACAGGTCGTCGGTGACTTTGACGTCGCCCAGATGGACCACGGACGGCTCAAGCAGAAAAGCGAGCTTCAGGGCCTCTTCCATGGACGCCACGTCCGTCTGGATTTCGGTCTGGACCACCAGGGAATTGTGGTGGGCCAGAAGAAACGAAAGGGTCGGTTCGACGATATAGAGCACTTGCTTGCGGGTGTTGTTGATCTCGTTCAGCAGGGCATAGGCGACCTGACTGTTGGCGCTCTGGCTGGAGCCGAAGATCAACACCGCCCGGTGCCGGCGTGTGCCGATCGCCTCTGCAATCGCCTGCACCTGCGCCGGCTCACTGCAGATTGCCCCGATGGTCGGCACTTCAAAGGGAATGCGAATGATGCGCAGGACCCGGCTTCCCCGTTGGGTGAAGTGGCAGATACGCAGGCGCCCGACGTCGCGGACCCCGACGCACAGGATGCCCGCCTGGGAGAGATGGGTTTCCTTCTTGCCCGAACTGCGCATCACCACGCCCGCCAGGGTTTCCTCCACGTCCGCCGCCGAAAAAACCTTGCCGCTCACGACGGTGCAGACTCCGTTGCGACGGCTCAAAGGCGGTGCATTGGGCGCAATGAGGAGTTCCCGCAGCTGTTTGTCGTGCGCCAGCATCTCCAGAATTTCAAACCACACATTCATCGTTGTTCCTTTCGCATCGTCGGCAGGCGGCAGCGTCGGTGGAACCGGCAGGGGCGCTGCGAACAGGCTTGGAATGCTACCACGGATCCCGCGTTCGGCTAACGCTTTTTCCGCGGAGGCGATGGCCTAAGTGCAGTGACCTATCCGATTGGGTGGACGCCGGTGTCCCTACCGGCGTCAGACCGCGCTAGAGACAGCACGGTCCACCTTGTAGGATACGTTGGCGCATTTATGACCCAGCCGCTGGATGTTCGCCAGATTCATGGTACGATGCCGGTCGTAAGGAAGGAGTTGTGCCATGGAAAAGCCCTTTGATCCTGTGGAGGCGCGAGTGCTGGCCTGCCTGGTCGAGAAATCGATCACCACGCCGGAATACTATCCGCTCACCCTGAATGCGTTGACGGCGGCGTGCAACCAGAAGTCGAACCGCGACCCGATGATGCAGGTGACCGATACGGAGGTGGTCCGCGCCCTGGACAGCCTGCGCGATCGCAAGCTGGCATGGTCGGTGACGCTGGCCGGCAGCCGGGCCCCCAGGTACCGGCACAGCCTTCAGGATGTCATTCCCCTGTCGCCGGCCCATACGGCCGTCTTGTGCGAACTCCTGCTGAGGGGGCCCCAGACGCTTGGCGAACTGCGCACCCATGCCAGCCGCATGGTCGAGATCCCCGATACGGCGGCCGTCCAAGGCATTCTTCAGGACTTGTCCAGCCGGTCCGACGGACCCCTGGTGGTGGTGTTGCCGCGCCAGCCGGGCCGGCGGGAAGATCGCTATGCCCATCTTCTTTGCGGCGCTCCGCCGGTCGAGCCTGAAGCCTCCTCACCGGTCGAACCCGCGCGCCTGGCCGTCTTGGCCGAGAACGAGCGCCTGGCCGCGCTCGAGGCCAAGGTGGCGTTGCTGCAGGATGAACTGGCGCGGCTCAACGCCCGTTTCGGGGATTTCGAGCGACAGTTTCAATAAGCGCGCACCTTATTCGGTGCCGAAGATGATCTTGCCCTGCTTGCCGGCGGCCTTGATGACCGCCCAGATCTCATCCGTCTTTGGCGAAGTGGTCAGGAAACGCGTTCCGTCGGCCATCTTGATCGCCACCTGACGGTTGTGCTGCTGCATGACGGATTGCACGTCGCCTTGTGCGATGATCCGTTTCGCATCCTGCCACGAAATCATATTGTCGGGCCCTTTTGGGATCTGAGACAGGTTCAGTTTGGCGGCCATCAGAAACCCTCCGTCCACGATGGAGCAACTGAGATTGGCGCTCTGCGCCACCCATTTGAGCGCCTGATCCACCGTTGCGTTGGTCAGCGCAACGGTGATGGCGGGGGCATTGGTTGGCAGATCGACCTTCGTGACGGCGATGCCGCTGAGGAGGGCGATCTGGTCCAGGACGTCCTCCACGGGCGAGTCCCTCACCGTGAGGGTGATCCTGGTCTCCTGCGCCTTCTTGGCAATCTCCGCCGGGTCCGGCGCGGCCAGCCCGGCCATGGCCCAAAGGGTCATCACCAGCATGACGCTGAGGCGTTGTCGTTTCATTCAAGGAGGGGGCGGTGTCCGGTCAGGTCAACTCCTTGGAGACCTGCGCCAGTTCCTTCGAATCAAGGCTTTCCGCAAAAGAGGAGTCAATTTCGGCGAGGGCTTTTTGGATGGCGCCGGCATTGCCGGTGGCCTCCCGTACCCGACTGACTTCGTCAGGCATCAGATCGATCTTGCTGCCGTCTCCCTTGATAATGGAACAGATTCCGGTTTCGGGGCACACTTCAATATTGAGAGTACTCATGGATGTCTCCTCTTGACGTTGCGGGAAGGGTAGGCCACAGCAGGTCGGAAATCAAGGTTTGAACATCGCGGCCGGCACGGTTACGTGAATTCAATCTTTCCGGCCATGCGGAAGACGACCGCGAGCAGGATTCCCACCATCACCACCAAGGCCCAGACCATCGCCTTCTTGCTGTAGCAGGCCCAGGACCTCCCGGTAACCTGGCCTGGCGCCCGTTCCACGGTTCCCTGGCTCCACAGGTCGGCCGAACCGGCCGGCACACCGGCCAGGACCGAACCGACATCGTATTGTGGCACCGCCACGTCCTCGCCTCCCCAACAGAGCCGGTAGGACTGGCCGCTCTTCGGAAAAAACAAAATCTCGTGAAGTGTCCGGCGCACCCGGAGGCCCTTTACGGTCAGAGGCGGATTATCCTGATTGTGCAGGGTCAGCCGGTAAGTGCGGTACCGGGGCTCAGCCGGAAGAACCATCACCAGGTGCTCTTCCTGGAATTTGCCGATACGAATCCTGGAAAGCCGGTCGGTCGCGACGGGCCGCCAGGTTTCCGGAGCCTCGCTGGCGCGTCCCTCAAGAACCGCCTGCCGGCTGAAGTTGGCCTCATCGGTCAGGAGCGTGAGCGCGCACAACGGTTCGCGTTGGACGGTGAAGGTGATCAGGGTCTCCTTCATCCGGGCGTCCTGGGCGACGGACCACGTCCCGACGGCGAAGTCCTCGGTCTCGCCGGCACCGGTATCCACCCTCTGGCGGCGCTCAAGAAAGGTCAGGCGATCGATGCGGAAGGGCTCCTTGCGGAAGGAGGTGGCCTCGATTTCGTTGGACGCCTGCTGGCCGCGCGTCTGACGGATGATCTCCACGAGGGGGGAATCCTTCTTCTCGGTGATGTTGGAGATCTTGATCCGGTAGGTGGTGTCGTCTCCATCGGCCAACGGAATCCGGTGACGCCTGACATCGGCATAGCGCGAGTAATCGTAAAGGGGTTCTTCCCTGGCCAATTCGGTCCAGTGCTCCCCGTCACGGCTACCCTCGACCGTGACGAGTTTCTCAAAGTTCCGGACGTTGGAGGCAAACTCCAGGGCTGCCGGGCGCGGAAGCTGCGGATCCCGCGTGACGATCAGTTCGAGCCTGTTATCCGGTTGCTCCCGCAGCGATTGGATGGTGAGCGGCGCCGGGAAAGGGACCCACTGATCCACGGTTCGCACGGGGACTTTGCGTCGGACGAGAAAGGGCGTTTCGCCACTGGAGGTGTCGAAAAGACGGACGTTGGCCATCTGGTCGTCCACGGCGTCGTACCATTCGCCGTCCGGCACGACGGCTCCGATTTCGCTGTGGGCTGTGGCCGGCGCCGAAAGAGGACGGGAGAACGGGAAGTTGGAGGGCACCAGGGTGGCCTGGGTCAGGGAGGTGGCGAGCCAAAGGGCCGGGAAGAGCAGAGCCTTCATTCCGATTCTCCTTTCGTGAAGCGTTTGCTGGCGCGCAGGTAGGCAAAGGATCCCAGCAGAAGCAGGACCCCAATGACCATGAGCGCGAGGACGCGGTAAGCCGTCGGCATATCGGCCAGGTCGACGAACAGCACCTTGGCCACCACCACCGTGAAGAGGACCAGGCCGGAGAGCCGGAGGGGCCGAAGATTACGCCAGATCCCGCCGGCCAGCAGGGCGAGGGCGAACAGGGTCCAGAGCACCGAGATACCGCCGGACTGGAACTCGTGCAGTTTCCAGTGGAGCAGGCTGTTGAGCTCCAGCGTCAGGTAAAGCCAGAGCAGGCTGATGGTGGTGTAGCCGAACGCGGCGGGCAGGAAGCTTCGGTCTTCCTTTCGGGGGAGCAGCGCGGCAATGCCGGTCAGAAGCAGGAGCACGGCCAGGAAATCGAACCAGCGCATCAGGGCCAAGAACGGGGTATAGGTCATATCGAAGAACCATCGTTCGTTCAGGTGCCAGCCGGGAATATCCCAGAACAGCGTCTTGGCCACGGCACCGACGGCGAAGAAAACGAGACCCGCGCGAAAGGCCACGGTGGGCGCCGCCCGGTAAAGGAGCAGGAATCCCAGCGCCATGCCGCACCAGAGTGTGGTCAGCACGGCCGGCCGCCAGGCGAGCGCATAGCCGAACAGGGCGTGGCATTCGCTGTGCAGATAGAGAAAAAAGAGCGCCACGGCGGCCCAGAAGAAGAGGCGGTGGGTGAGGGAGGCCGGGGCCACATCCGCGGTATCCGGGAGAGGCGCTTCACTTGAAGCGGGCGCGCCCATCGTTTGGCGGAGTTCCAGGAAGAAGGCCGCGGCGATCGAGCCGATCGCGGTTCCGAAGGTCCAGAGCCGGTTCAGCAAGGCGCTCCCATAGGCGGTCAGGGTGGTGGCGCCGGCCGCATTCAGGTCGATGCGCGGGAACTCAAAGACCGCCAGCCGGAAGAGCGTGAGCCCGTAGACGGCGTAGCTGACCTGACGCAGGAAGGCGCTCTGGAGGCGACGCCCGAGCCACAGGAACATGAAGGCCTGAAGCGCCCAGGCAATGGTCAGGGACTCCTTCTCCATCAGGAGCGGCATGGTGAGTGTGGTGTAGAACCCCGCCAGCGAAATCAGGGCGATCAGGAGGGGCCGGTCGGCGAGGCGGCGGCGCAGGAAGACCGCCACATGCAGGCAGTAATAGACGGCCACGGCGAGTGTCATCAGGGCGGGATAGGGGCGGCCGGCCGTGTCGCGGATCACGTCATAGGCGGCGAAGGAAAAGACCGCGGCGTTCAGGACGAGGTGGACGATCTCCAGCAGGGTGGCCGGGGCGTCGCGCCGCAGGTTATAGAGCAGGACAAGGGTCGAGTGGGCGACAAAGACCAGCGCCAGGAAGGTCAGGGCCACGGGGAAATCCCCGGGAGTGTAGCAGGCCGGCGAGGCCAGGAAATAGATCGTATAGGTGAACAGAAAGCTAAGGTAGTTCAGCAGGCGCCACTGGCGCAGGTGGCCGATTCCGAGCACGCCGAGATTCAGGAGGAGAAGATAGCTGTAGAGGGCCAGGAAGCGGGGTTCGTTCGTGTGTAACAGGAGGGGCGTACAGAAACCGCCGATGATGCCGAAGATGGCCACCAGCATGGAGTTGGCTGAGAGGGCGAGGACGCCCGCCGCCACGGTGACGAGGATCATCAAACCGAACACCACCGGCTGGGAATCCACGAGATGGTACAAGGGACCGAGGGCATACATGCTGAAGTACAGGGTGGCCAGCCCGCCGCCGACGAAGCCCTGCCCGAGAACATTCCAGCGGCGTCCCAGGAGACACATGCCGCCCGTGAGCATGCCGAGGCCGAAGGTGACGCTCATGGCCACGCGCGCGGTGGGACCGAGCAAACCGTGATCCATGGACCATTTCAAGAAATAGCCGACTCCTGCAACCAGAGCCACAATGCCGACCCGCATCAGCCAGGTGGTGCCCACCGCATACTCCATGGAGACGCCTTTGGGCCGGTATTCCTCGCCCACGAGGATCCATTGCCAGATCCGGTTGAGGATATCCCCTGCGGTCTGAGCCAGTTTGGAGGGGGCACGCGGGGGAACCTCGACGGAGGGGGTGGCGGCCTGGCGGCCTTCAAGCGGCCGCGGAAGAGGCGGGGCCGAAGGGGGAAGGGGAGGCGGAGCGGAGAGCGACTCCATCAGGCGCGAAAGGGGAACCGAGGCGGTTGAGGCGGCGGGAGCGGCGGCCTCCCGTCGGGTGACGGCTTCGGGTTCGGCGCGCGGGACTTTCGCGGCACCGGGGGCTGGCAACGGGGTGGTCTGCGTCAGCTTGCGAAGCTCGCTCTTGAGCTCGATCAGGCGGTCCTCAATATCCGGCAGGCGCCGCATGGCGCGTTTGAGGTTGTTCAGCTTGATGAGAATGAGAACGGCGAGAATGGAGAGGACCACCAAGACCACTTCGTCCATGTTATGCTCCCGGTTGGATTAGCAAAAGGACACGCTAACAGAAAGCCGGTCCAGCATGCAACCGCCCCGATAGCGCCCGGATCCGCCGGACCGAGGCGAACGCCAGTAGGGCGGGCGCTACGTCGCCCGCCCCGGCCGGCGGCGTAGCGCCGGCCGTACTGCGCTCTTTCGCTTGTGTCGAGGCCGAAGGCGGGTATCATGCCTAGCGATTCGCCTAAACCCCGGTGTGAACAGGACTACGATGAAATCCAAAGCTTCCCCCAAAGACGCCACGGTCGAACCGCAACCCTGGATTGTATTGCGGTTCAATCATTTCGATCCGACCTGGCGGCGGTGCTGGGACCGGGAGTTCGTGGATGACGGCCGTCGTTTTGCCTCGTACCGCGCGATTGAGGACCGGTGGATTGCCGATGCCATCGCCGGCAGCGCCGATGGAGTGAGCTGTTTTCTGGTGGAGTGTTCCTGGGTGCTGCGCCACTACCTGGAACGGCATCCCGGGCACCGGAACGTATTGCGGCGGCTGGCGCGCGAAGGACGGTTCGAACTGCTGGGCTCGGGCGAGAATATCGTGGATGCCAACCTGATCCACGGGGAAACGCTCGCGCGCAACCTGGTGCTGGGCACGCTCTGGGCGGAGGAAACGCTCGGGGTGCGGCCGACCACGGGCTGGCATAGCGACGGCTTCGGTTCCTGCGCGCAGATGCCTCAGATCTTCCGGCAGTGCGGCTATGACTGGCTGCCGGCCATCAGCTACAACACGCCCGACGCGCCCTACTGGCGCGGACTCGATGGGTCGACGATCTTCTTTTCCTGCGACGCGCGCGCGCCGGGCCAGCCGCGCGGGGACCGGCGGGAGCGTCTCGTCCACCGCCTGGCTGTGGCCGGCACCTGCTATGTGAAGCTCCCCCCCTGTCCCGCCTGCCAGGGCAAGGGGTGCGCCGAGTGCCGGAAGGAAGGATTCAGCATCACCCGACGGGCAGAGTTTGCCGCCCCGCCCCCGGCACGGTTGCCGGGTGAGGTCGGAGTGATGATGCTGTGGGGGGAGGAAATCATGCCCGGGTTGCACGTCGCGGAGGAGGTCGCCCGCTTCAATGCCGCCCATCCCGATATCGCCGTACGGCAGGGAACCTATCTCGATCTTCGAGCCTATGTCGCCGGAGAGCTGGCCCGGGTGGACAACCCACCGCCGGGGCAGATCAGTTCGAAAGTGGAGAACAACCCCAGCCAATCCGGGTGCTACGTTTCGCGCATCAAGATCAAGCAGCAACACCGCGCCCTGGAGCACGCCCTGCTGGCCGCCGAGTGCTGGGATGCGCTGCTCAACGGCGGGGCCAACCACGCGCGGTTACGCGGCGCCTGGCGGCAGATGACGTTTTCCGCCTTCCATGACGCCATTACCTCCTCCCACTGCGACCCTGCTTATACGGAACTGTGCGACCTGCACCGCGACTTGGCGGCGCTGACGCTGGACATTGGCGCGACGGCCTGCCGGGGTGTGCTGAAGAAGCGGCCGGCGACGGTGACGGTGTTCAACCACCATTCCGTGGCGGCGACGGTGCCGGTGACGGTGCCGGTGCCCGCCCGGTGGCAGGGCGCGGGCGTCAAGGCGGACGGTGTCGCTGTACCGGCCTACGCCGTTGAGCCTGGTGAGAAAGGGGCCACCATGACCTTTCTGGCGGCTGACGTGCCGGCCCTGGGAGCGCGCACCTTCACGCTGGGCAAGGCGGCGGTCCAGGCAACGACCGCGGTCTCCGGCCATGAAGTGTCGAATGGCCGTTTCACCATCCGAATGGGAGAACATGGCATCACGAGACTCCAGGCGAAAGGCGTGGGGACGGTCACCGATCCGGCGCATTTCCTGTTCGGCGAGCTGGTGTTGGAGCATGACATCGGGGATCCGTGGGCCACGCGATCGCTGGACCGCACCCGCGAAAGGCTTTCTCCTTATACCCGGCTGGCGGGTGTGGAACGGCGAGGCGACGAAGTGACCATCCGCTACGCCGGAAAGCATCCCGCCTGCAATGACCCGCACTTCAACGATGACCCGAATGTGACCTACCTGGCCTGGGAACAGGCGTTCCGGATGCGCGCCGGGTTGCCCTGGCTGGAGGTCGAGACGCGGGTGAAGTGGTACACGCAGAGCCGGCGCCTGCGGTTGGCTTTCCCCTCGAAGACCACGCTGAACCGGGGCGTCTACGAGGTGCCGTATGGCGTGCTCGAACGCGACCGGTATGAGGGCAAGACCATCCATGGCGGCAACGCTGGCGGTGACTGGCCGGCCCTTCATTGGGCCGGGATCCAGGCCCCCGGCCACACCTTTGCCATTTTCAACCAGGGCACGCCCAGCTACCGGGTGGAAGACGGCATTGTGATGGTCAGTGTGTTGCGGAGTCCGCAGATTCCCTACGGCCTTTTCGAGCCGGAATCGTATGTGGCCTACAACTACGATGGCATGCGCGACCACGGCGACCATGTGTTCCATCACGCCCTCTATGCGGTGGCGGGCGATTGGCGTCACAACGATACCGTCCGGCAGGCGGCGCTGTTCAATGCCGGGCTGCCGGCGGTTCCCGGCGCCCTGGCGAAGCCGTTACCGGGGTGGGGCATCAAGGCGGAGCACACCAGCCTGACGGCGGTGAAGACGGCCGAGGATGGCAAGGGCCTTATTCTGCGCCTGGTTGAAACCGCCGGGCGTTCGGAGGCGGTGCAGTTGACACCGCCTCCGGCTTTTGGACGGGCGGCGGTCTGCACGCTGCTGGAAGATGCCAGGACCGCCCTGCCGGCCGTCAATGGCGTGTTCACCGTTCCGGTTCAACCGTGGAAGATCGTCACGGTGCGGCTGACGCCATAACCCCGGGGGTTGCCTCAGCCGTCTGTGCGGGAGCCTGGCGGGCGGCGTCGGCGTGGTCGAGGATATGACGCACGGTGTGTAACAGGATGGCGACCGGATAGGGTTTCTGAAGGAAGTGATACCCCCGATCCTCGATCTTGTTCCAACGGGCGCGCTCATCGGCGTAGCCGCTGCTGAGCAGCACGGGCAGGCCCGGCTTCAACGTCAGCAACAGGTCGGCCAGTTCGATGCCGTTCTTGCCGGGAAGCACCACATCGCTGAACAGCAGCTCGATGCGCCCTTGCGCGCGGCTGAACAGCTCCCGCGCCTCCTTGGCCGACTCGCAAGGCAGGACTTCGTAGCCATGCTTCCGGAGGACGACGGTGGCCATATTGCGCACCCCCGATTCGTCCTCGACGAGCAGAATACACTCGCCCTTTCCCTGCAGCGCCCGGGGCAGATCGTCGTTCGCCTGGGGTGGGTCGGCCGGAATCTCGGTGGTCCCGGTGCTCACAGGAAAATAGACCCGGAAGGTGGTTCCCTGATCGACCTGGCTGTAGACATTGATCCAACCGTTGTTCTGTTTGACGATGCCGTAGGTAACCGCCAACCCCAGCCCCGAGCCCTTGCCCAGTTCCTTGGTGGTGAAGAAGGGTTCAAAAAGATGCTGCAGCACCTCGCGGGGCATGCCCGTGCCGGTATCGGATACGGAGAGGCAGATGTACTCTCCCGGCCTGGCTTCAGGGATCACGCTGGTATCCACCGCCTGCAAGGTGACCTGGGTTGTGCTGAGGGTGAGTCGTCCGCCGTTCGGCATGGCATCACGGGCGTTGACGACCAGATTCATGATGATCTGTTCGATTTGTCCCGGATCGGCCTTGATGGGGGGAATACCCGGGGTGGGCACGGCGTCCAGGCGGATGTCTTCTCCCAACAGACGGCGTAACATGGGCTCGGTATCGGCGATGAGGGTGTTCAGGTTGAGAATGCGGGGTTCGATCATCTGCTTCCGGCCAAAGGCAAGAAGCTGACGGGTCAGATCCGCGGCGCGCGTGCCGGCCTTCTTGATCTGCAGCAGGTCTTTGTGCCGGGCATCCTTGGCGTCACTCTCCGCGAGTAGAAGTTCGGTGAAGCCCAGGATGGCCTGCAGCAGATTGTTGAAATCATGCGCCACCCCGCCGGCGAGGCGGCCGATGGCCTCCATCTTGGCGGCCTGCTGAAGCTGCTGCTGCAATCCAATGCTCAGGCTCTTCTCCTGCAGCAGGGCCAGTTCGGTCTCCTTTTGATCTTCCACCAAGCTGAGCAAGGCCTGGCGCGACAGTTCCGCCGTCTCCAGCAGACGACGGGTTTCCGAAACGGCCGTCTGCAATCTCTCCTCCGACTGTTTCCGCGCTGTGATGTCCATCAGCGTGGACTGCCGGGACAAGCGTCCATCGGGGTGATAGATGGGGGTGTCGACCGTGTAATACCACCGCTGATCCAGCGGGCTCTGGAACTCTCCCCGCACCGTTTCCCCGGCCAACACCCTTTTGTTGACGCACCAGGGGCAGACCGAGGGAAGGTTGTATAGCGCCTGGTGGCAGAGAAGGCCGACCGGATTTCCGCCCAGCCGGGTTATGAGCGGCTTGTTGGCAAACTCCAGCCTGTGGTCCGGGGAGCAGATGTAGACGTGTCCGTCGAAGGTGTCCACAATGGCCCGATAGCGCTCTTCGCTTTCGCGAAGGGCAAGGGCGTTCTGGTCGCGCCGCAGGCGCAGGACAAGCGTCCATCCACAGGCCAGAGTTGCCAAGGGGAAGATCGCCAGAACCGGGAGACCGACCTCGGCCAGTACCTGCCTCGCCGTTTTCGAGGGCAGCGTGAACATCAGTGCCAGCATCACCACATGAAGGACCACCCCTAACAGGTAGAGTTCATGCCACTTGATGTCGGAGAGGGGTTGCCGCCACCGAAGGTGGCGCCACGCGAGGCCGATGAACCCGGATGCCAGAATCACGCTTGTACCGGTCCAGGCGGCCGCCCCCCCCTGGAAGAGGCGGAGCAAGGCGGTCATCAGCATGGCGATCGCTGTCGGCACGGCGCCGAAGAATAACCCCGAGATTCCGAGTAACACGGACCGTGTATCGAAGTAGATTCCCGGCGCGAACTCCCAGGGCGTCAGCATGACGATGAGGCCGAGGGTGCCGACCAGGAATCCGCCGGAGGCCCTGCGAGGGGAAAGAGGCGAAGAAGCACGACGCGTGGTCGCCAGATCATAGAGAAGCCCCATGGCCACGAGCAGGGCGGCATTCTGAAGCAGCGGGACGAAAGGCGCCTCATGCATGCTGTGGGTCCTTCCCCTCCGGGCTGGTTTCGGCACTGCCATAGCGGGGAGGGCGGTTGGCCTTCGTCAGTAGCTCATTCACCTCGCGTTTGAGATCAAGGATGCGTTGTTCGCGTCCCAGCGTGATCTCGTGCCAGCGGCGCAATTCAGCAAGTTGATCGTTGAGGCGGACTTCCGCCCGCTTGAGATCGCTCAGGTCGATATCGAGGCAATACAGCTCCACGCCACGACCGGGAATGCTCATGACGCAGTGGCTGGAGAACACCGTGACGGTGGAGCCGTCTTTCCTTATGAGTTCCAACTGGCCGGCCGGTATTGGCTGGAGGGTTTCGACCATGTGTTGGATGGCGCCCCGGACGGCCGGCCTCATGGCGGGAGGAATGATCAGGGTCGTCAGGTGGCACCCCATGACTTCCTCGGCCGAATAGCCGTACAGGGTGGTGCTGGCTTCATTCCAGAAAATCACATCGCCATTCGCATCGTATCCTTGAACCGATATGGAGGGAACATCCCGCAGGAGGATCCGGAAACGCTCCTCGCTCATCCGCAGGGCTGCATCCAGATGTTCGCGTTCGGAGAGGTCGGTGAACGACACGAGCACGCAGGAGAGATCGGCAGGAAAGTCGGGGATGACCGTCATGGCCACGTACACGACACGGTTCTGTCCCGCCAGGTCACGGAGGGGCGCCTTGATTTCAAAGCGCAGTTTGCCGCCGGCCAGGGCGCTCAGGCAGGCCCGGAATACCGTCCATGACTCTTCCTGGAAATAGGTTGGCAGATGCGTGGAAATGTCCGACGGCGATGATGCTTTGAAGAAATCCGCGCAGGCCTGGTTCACCCCGACGATTCGCGCCAGGTTCGCGCAGTCACGGACCTGGTCAGGGCAGCTTTCGAAGTGGGTTTGAAAATCCTGGACCCCGGCAGCGCGGGCGCGGTCAAAAAGGGGCTTGAGCGCGGAGATATCCACCACCCAGGTGGGCGCAGGCGAATGATTGAACAGATGCTGGAAGTAACCGGACTGATCCGGCAAAGAAAACATTTTGCCGGGAAGATGGTCTCCCGTGAATGAACTCATAAGGGGGTAATTATCGCGAAGGACAGGGACGGAAGTCAAGGATCAAGCCCCCTGCACTTTTCCCGGTTTCCTCATTTCTCCATCAGTGGTGCTCTGGTAGCCTGACAAGGCGGCTCGCGGGAGCCTCGCCCTCCAGGGGTGCCGGTCCGGGCGCTACCGGCTATTTCTGCATGATTGAGGTCTTGCTGGGGCTGCTGCGGCCTTCGAGCTGGGGAGGACGGTTCTCCAGGGCGGCCCGCGAAATCTCAATGTCTTCGGCCGCCTCATCGGGGGTCAGGCAACCGACGGTCACCATGTCGATGGGGCGGATGGTGTGCCAGGCGAACGTCAACCCCACGAACGGCGTCACCCGGCCCGCCGCCATGGGCTTGATCGTCATCACCGGCTTCTTCGCGCCCCAGATGACCTTGTGGATGTATTCGACCTCCACCTGCATGAGAAAGCCCATGCAGTTGAAAATCTGGATGTAGGTTTCGACGTCGTAGCCGTTCAGGTCGGAGTAGACGACGAGTTCCGGCATGTGGGCTGACAGTCCCGGGATCATTCCCTGGTCACGGATCATCTTTAGATAATCCGGCAACCGGTCCATGGTCTGCTTGTTCTTGTTGACGAGCTGCTCGGTAGAGGAGTGATGCGGAAAGCAGAAGGTGGCACCGTTCTTGCGGCTTTGGGCGATCATCTTCTCGGCTTCCTTCCGGGCCGTGGCGTTGTCATCCATGTTCAGCGCCGGCGTGTCGATGAGGATCAGCTTCCGGCCGGTCCGGTCTTCGGCCATCTTGATGGCTTCGAGCATATGCTGCTGGCCGACGAAGATCCCCATCAGGGAGTCGACCCCGGCGCGGAGGAACACTTCCAGCAAATCGGCCACGGCTTCGGCGGATCCGTTACGGCGCTTGATCAGGCTGTCGGCGGCTGCACCGGTATGGCTCCAGCCGAGGATCCAGTTGGTGCCGATAATCATCCTCGAGAGTGAAACCCCACCCACCGTGGTACGCGGAAACGTCGTGGTCATAACGAAATCCCTTTCTGTAATGGACTAATAGGGTACCGAACTCCCGGTTGAGCGCAAGCGGGAATTGCGGCAGGCATATCGCCCTTGTCTCGCTGCTCGCCGGCAAGTATTCTCCACTCCCAACCAATTGAAAGGAGTCGTGGGCTATGGGTAAGGTGATTTTGAACCGGGCCGATCTCCGGAATCGGATCCATGGGTGCTGGATGGGGAAGAGCATCGGCGGGACGCTGGGGACCCCCTTCGAGGGGCGCCGCGAAATCCAGAACGTCACCGGTTACACGCATCCCCGCGGGGAGCCGCTGCCGAATGACGATCTCGACCTGCAACTCGTCTGGCTGATGGCCTTTCAGAACCGCGGTCCCAAGGGGATCAACAGCCAGGTCCTGGGCGAATACTGGCTGAACTTCATCCCGCCGCACTGGAATGAGTACGGCATCAACAAAGCCAACCAGCGGGCCGGCCTGTTGCCGCCCCTTTCAGGGCAATACCGCAATGAACGCTGGAAACATTCCAACGGGGCCTGGATTCGGTCCGAAATCTGGGCCTGCCTGGCGCCGGGCTGTCCCGATGTCGCCCTGCGGTTCGCCTACGAGGATGCCTCCGTGGACCATGGTGGCGGCGAAGGGACCTTTGCGGAGCTTTTCACGGCCGCGGTCGAAAGTGCGGCGTTTGTCGAACGTGACCGCGATGCCCTGATCCGCATCGGTCTCTCCAAAATCCCGCCGGACTGCCGCGTGGCGCGCAGCATCGGGATCGTGCTCGAGGCTTACAAGAAGGGCTTGTCCTGGCAGGAGGCGCGGGAAAAGGTGGTGGCGGACAGTGCCGATCTCGGCTGGTTCCAGGCCCCGGCCAATGTGGCGTTCGTGATTGTCGGGTGGTTGTATGGTGAAGGCGACTTCGGCAAGTCGATCTGCACCGCCGTCAACTGCGGCGACGATACCGACTGCACCGGCGCCACGCTGGGGTCCATCCTCGGCATCCTCATGGGGCTGGACGGGATTCCCAAGGAATGGATTGAGCCCATTGGCGAACGGATTGTGACCATCGCCATCGATCGCGGCTCCATGTGGGGCCGTCTGCCGAACGATGTCAGTGTCCTGACCGACATGGTGATGAGCCAGGTGCCGGTCATGATGGGGTCGTTCCCCGGCGGCGTGGAGATCGCCGATAAGCCGACGGACCTATCGGGCGTGCCCGACCTGAAACTGGACGACAACGGGACGGCCCGGAGCCTGTGGAGCCGGTCACCCTATGCGGTCACCTTCGATTTTGTGCATACGCGCGTGGAGGTGGATTATCAGCGTGATCCGGATATCGCCGCCGGCAAGCCGTTCCCGATGACCGTCACGCTTTACAACCAGATGCCTGACATCCGGCACATGGATTTGATCTGGCATCTGCCCCAGGGGTGGGCGGTGACGCCGTCTGAGGCGAGTCATGTGGTGTTGGACCACTGGCCGCCCGAGCGCAAGGTTACGGTCGAGATCACGGCCAACCGTGTCGACAAAGGCGTCAATCGCGGCATCCTGGAGATCGTGGCGCCGGGCCGGCCCACGGTGGGCCTGATTCCCCTGGTCTTCATGAGCGCGTGATCGTCATGAATTCAGTCCAAGGCTATGACCGCTGGCAGGCCTTTTTCGAGGGCCCGGAGACTGTGGAGTCCGTTGTCCTCACGGGGCCTGATGGGCGGCAGCATCGCCGCCCCGTGTTTCAGCATCAGCCCACGTCCTTCTCCTATGACGACCGCGGGTACGAAACCATCACCCCCATAGGGTTGCCAGTCCGTGCCGTGCGATTCACCCCGGATCGGGCCGGGGAGTGGCGGTATGCATGGAAGCAGGGCGACAGCACCGTGGCCGAAGGGCGCTTCGACTGTGTTGACAGCGCCCATCC
Organism: uncultured Verrucomicrobiota bacterium; assembly: GCA_964404035.1. Lineage (GTDB taxonomy): Bacteria > Verrucomicrobiota > Kiritimatiellia > CAIKKV01 > CAITUY01 > CAMBRF01. The sequence continues at coordinate 32,562 of CAYOIT010000004.1, forward strand.
TGGCTTTATCGGCATCAGCCGCCACGATTCGCGCTACTTCGCGTTCACGAATGGGGCGCCCTATGTGGCCATCGGCCTGAACCTCTGCTGGCCCGCCCTGTTTGCCCTGAGCAGCGGGAAGGAGTTCCAGACCAGCGGCCGGCATGGCACACTCGGCGCCCGCGAGTTCGAGCGCTGGTTCCGCTCGCTGGCGGAGAATGGCGGAAACTTCGCGAGGTTGTGGCTGGGCATGCACTATCTCCAACCGGAGGGAAAGGTGGCGGGCGAACTCGATCTGCTGCGCTTCGCCGCCATCGACCGCGTTGTGGAACTGGCCCGGCAGCACGGCATCCGGCTCAAGTTGTGCCTGGAGTACTTCCGGACCTTCGAGCCTGGCACCGGGCAGTCGCGTGTGCTGCAGCATCCGGTGGACGGTCGTTCGCCGGCGAACATGGACGAGTGGTTCCAGTCGCCGGACTGGCAGGGGCTCTGGAAGCGCAAAGTCGACGCGTTGATCGCCCGCTATGGCGACGATCCGGTGGTCATGGCCTGGGAACTCTGGAACGAGATTGACTGCTGCGCCACGAGCGCCTTCAGTGTGCAGGAAGCGTGGACCAAGCATTGGCTAAGCGAGATCAAGGGCGCCTCGCCGCGCAATCTGGTCACCAATTCCCTCGGCAGTTTCGACTGGGAGGGCAAGCAGGCTCTCCAAGACTCCTTCAAGATGGAGGAAATGGATTTTCAGCAGGTCCACCGTTATCTCGACCAGGGAGCCGGCCTGGAGTGCTGCCGCACCGATCCCGTGGCCTTCTCCGTCGAGGCCGTTGTGCGGAGCCGCCGTCCGGACCGCCCCGTGCTCCTGGCCGAAACCGGCGCCGTCAACGACGGCCATTCCGGGCCCTTCCGGTTTTACCGCTCCGATCATGACGGCCTGGTGTTTCACGATACCACCTATCCGGCCTTCTTTGCGGGGGCGGCGGGCAGCGGCCACATCTGGCACTGGGATGTGTATGTGGATCAGAAGAACCTCTGGAAAGGGTTTCGCGCGCTCGCCGGTGCGCTGGACGGTGTCGCGGTTGACCGGGAGGACTTCATTCCCAAGGATCTTTCAACGGAGGACTACTGGTGCCTGGTGCTTCAGGGCCGCACCTGTACCCTGGGTTGGCTGCGCCATCGTGCCGACCGGTGGGATCGCATCCTGCGCGATGGCGAAACGATCTCGCCGGTCACCACGGCGCAGCTTGATCCGGCTACTCTGGGCCTTAAGGTTTCGGCGGTGCAGTTGTTCCAGCCTTGGGGCGGGGATGAGGCCGGCACGCCCAGCCGCCGTGGGTCGGTCATCCGATTCCCCGCATTCCGGCACGGATTGGTGTTCCGGCTTCAGCACGACTCTGGCATCACCCGGGGAGGTGTATGAAAACCATGGATTACGACATCATTGTGGCCGGCGGCGGGACAGCCGGATCGGCGGCGGCGGTGGCGGCGGCACGACGGGGACACCGCGTGCTGCTGGTCGAAGAGCAGAACTGTCTGGGTGGTATCTCCACGTCCGGTGCGGTCGGGGAGTGGTTCGCCTCGCTGAAGGGGATGGGTGACATCTTCGATGCTATTATTCGCGAGATGGACCGCTTCGGTGTTCGCTATCAGCAGGCGAGATTCTTCAATCCCGAATATCTCAAACTGGTCTGGCAGCTCCTGGCCGAGCAGGCCGGTGTGGAGCTTCTGTTTCACGCCTCGGTGTGCGGTGTTCGGAAAGAGGCCGGCGCGCTGGCGGACGTCAGCCTCATCGGCTCGTCGCAGTCCCTGTCCGCCCATGCGAAGTACTTCATTGATGCCACAGGGGAGGGTGATCTTTGTGCCCTGGCCGGCGCGCCGTTCATGCAGGGAGATCCCGGGAGCGGGCGCGTTCTGCACATGACCCTGGCGGCGTGGATGTACGACACCGGCAAGCCGCAGACGCCCTATCTTCCCGAGGGGCTCACGCCCATTCGAAGCCAGGCGGAGTTGCCTGGATTGGGGACGGGATATCGGGTCGACAACCATCGCCTTTATATGAACGCCACGAAGGTCATGGATCACGACCCGACCGATCCGTTCAGCCTGAGCAAGGCCGAGTGTGAAGCCCGACGCCAACTCGTCCGTATCGCGCACTATTTGCAAAGCCACGGGTTCCCCACTTATGTCCTGGCCGCCAGCGGCGCCAAGATCGGTATTCGCGAGGGGCGCCGCATTGTGGGGGATTACGTGCTCACGCTGGATAAGGTCATGAACGGCTCCGAACCCGTGGTGTTCGACGACGGGATTGCCGTGGCCACCTGCCAGATCGATTTCCACAGCCTCACGAAACCGGGCGATTCCGGCTGGCGCCAACGGCTTGAGCCCTACAACATTCCGTTCCGATGTCTGGTGGCGAAGGGCTTTCCCAACCTCATGATGGCGGGCAAGTGCATCAGCGCGGATCAGGTGGTCCACAGCAGTTGCCGCATGACGCCCACCTGTTGTGCCATGGGGCAGGCGGCCGGTACGGCGGCGGCGATGGCGGTCGAAAGGCAGCTGGGCGATGTGCGCGCGGTGCCCCTCTCCGAACTCCGCGCGACGCTGTCCGCCGACGGCCTCGAACTCGATCCCCGGCGCCACGAGGCGTTTGCTCCCCATAGCACCAGGTTGGACAAGGATGATCCCGTTTCCAGTTATGAAGGCTAATCTGAGATGAAGACAACTCATGCACTCCTGCTGATCGTCGTGGCAAGCGCGATCATGGGGCTCGGGATCTGGGTCGGGCGACATGCTGGCAAGACGCCGGCTGAACTCACCGAGTCTGTCGTTGTGGAGAAGGTCCGACAGATCGCCAAACTGGCAACCATCGAGCATTACATCGCCGACATTGTGACCTTTGACGAACCGAGTCCGTGGCCCATCTTCGGACAGGATGCGAAAGCGCTTGTCATTGCCCGGGGCAAAGTGTTGGCGGGATTCGACCTGAAGAAACCCATCTCCTGTCGGATGCAATTCTCGGGAACAAATACCACTGTGGAACTCCGTCTGCCGAAACCGGAGATCATTGCTGTTGACCCAACCTATCAGTATTACGACCTCAAGAACCTAACCAAGGAACAGAACGAATGGTTGCTTCTCAAGGCCAAGCGAACCATGGTTTCCGCAGCACGGAAAGCAGGCGTATTTGAGGATGCCGAGCGTAGCCTCGCCCTGTTCCTGAGCGGGCTCTTCCCGAGTGTTCGTTTTCGCATTACCTTCGGTGACACGCCCTACACGGGTCCCTCATCCCTTGAGGAGTTATGACCATGAACAAAAGATCACCGAGCGAATCAGAAAAGAAGATATGGTTTCCTGCCAAGACTTACGGATTCGGTTGGGGGACACCCACCTGTTGGCAGGGTTGGGCTGTGCTTGCCGTCTATCTCGGACTGATTTGTGCGGGAACGGTATTTCTGGGGAAAGTGGGATCGCCTGATCTCTTCATCGCCTATATTGCGCTCCTGTCCGGCGCGCTGGTCTTCGTGTGCTGGCTCAAAGGGGAGAAACCGGGTTGGCGATGGAAGAAATAGATCCGGACCGGTCAGGTGACCCTGGCCTCTCCCCGAGTCGCGCCTGGACCGCCAACTGGCACACGCACACGGCCCGCTGCAAGCATGCCATCGGAACGGTGACCGACTATTGCGCGGCGGCCGCCGCCTATGGCCTGGCTGATCTCGGCATCTCGGACCATGTGCCCTTTGCCGATGGCCGCTGGCTCAGCGTTCGCATGGAGATCTCGGAATTGCCCGCTTACCGTGCCGAGATTGACGCCGCGCGTCCGCTCTTCCCGGGGCTGCGCCTGTGGGCCGGCATGGAGTGTGAGTTCCGGGCGGACCTCGGCAGTTTCTATCGCGACGTCCTGCTTCACGAACAGCGCCTGGATTACCTGGTGGGCGCGGTACACTGGTTTCCGTTCCACGGCGCCTGGGTCGGGTGGGAGGATAGCGGGGTGCGGAATAGCCCCAAGGCGCTGGCGGCCTACGTGACACACATTATCGATTGCATGCGATCGGGGCTGTTCCTGTTCATGGCGCACCCGGACGCTTTCGGGTGTTTCTACGAAAGCTGGGACGCTGAGACGGCGGCGGCGAGTGGTGACATCCTCGATGCGGCTCGCGAGTTGGGCGTGCCTCTGGAAATCAACGCCTACGGCCTCCGCAAACCTTGCATGGAGACTCCGCAGGGGAGCCGGCGGCAGTATCCGTGGGAACCGTTCTGGCAGCTGGCCGGTGAACGTGGAACGCCGGCGGTGGTCAATTCCGACGCTCATCGTCCCGAGGACATTGCCGGCGAAGTGGATGTGGCGCTGGCCTGGGCGGCGCGCCACGGCGTGCGACTTGTGGAATTGAAGCCCGGCGCGGCGCCACGAACCTGATGCCTTGTTTCATGTTTCTTTGTCAAGAAGGCCGATTCGGGATAGCTTGCGGTGGTGTACGAGAACTCTTTGCAGAGGAGTGATAACGATGGCGAGACTGATTCATCCGTATGGTGACTTGACCGGCGGCGAGTGGTTGAAAGGGAATCTTCACGCCCATACCACCCAAAGCGATGGTTCCCGTTCCCCTCAGGCCGTGATCGACGACTATGCGGGCCGTGGCTACGGGTTCCTGATGCTCTCCGACCATGAGGTCCTGACGTCCGAGGAGACCTATCGGGGCTGAGACAGCCGGGGACTGATCCTCATCCCGGGCAATGAGATCGCCGGCGGGTCCCATCTCCTGCACGTGGATGCCGACCGGCGTGTGCTGCCCGTGGCCAGTCGCCAGGAAATTCTCAACGCCATCGTGGACGCCGCGGCGATGGGACGCGGTTTTGCCATTGTCAACCACCCGAACTGGGAGGCGCAGTTCAATCACGCCTCGATCGAGCAGATGCGGGAGTGGACGGGCTACCTCGGGATGGAGATCTTCAACGGCGTGGTCGGACGGTTGGATGGGAGCCAATATGCGCTCGATAAATGGGACCTGCTGCTTAGCGAAGGACGGCGCGTCTGGGGCTTTGCCAACGATGACAGCCATCGGGGAACCGAGGAAGTCGGACTGGGTTGGAATCAGGCGTATGTGAAGCACCGCAGTGTGCGCGGTGTGGTTGAGGCGTTGCGCAACGGGCGCTTCTATGCCTCCACCGGCGTGGTGATCAAGTCGATCCAGGTGGAGGGCCTGCGGGTCCGGATCGAAACCGAAAACGCCCACCGGATTGTCGGGGTTCAAAATACCGGCAGGCGCTTTGCGGTGACCGACCAGTCGGTCATCGACGTTGAAGTCCCGGCGCGAGCCAAGTATGCCCGCTTTGCGTGCTGGGGCTGCGGGGAGCAGATGGCCTGGACGCAGCCGTTCTTCATTGAGGACGATCCCGCCGCGGCGATGAACCTGACCGAGTGTTGAGTGCGCAGGTCGCGCACGAGGACGTTGAGTTCCTTCTTCACAACCCAATTGAGGCGTCGATATGGTAACCAGTCAGAGTTCCTTGGTCAGCGTTCCCGTGTGGCAGGTCTCAGAAATCACGCTGACGAGTTCCATCCATTATCAGAACCCGTTCGCCGCAGTTGAACTGACGGCCAAGTTTACCGGGCCGAACGGTGAGCAAGTGGTCCGGCCGGGTTTCTGGGACGGGGACGATGGCTGGAAGGTGCGTTTTGCTCCGACGGCCGTCGGCACCTGGCATTGGCGTACCGAGTGCTCGGACGTTGGGAACACCGGGCTACACGGAAAGACCGGAGTCCTCGACAGTGAACCCTATTCCGGCGCCAACCCCGTGTACCGCCATGGCTTTCTCAAGGTCAGTGCGAATGGCCGTTACTTCACGCATGCCGATGGCACTCCCTTCTTCTGGCTGGGTGACACTCATTGGCAGATGCCCGACACCGAAAAGACCGACGAGTGTAATCATCCTGAGCATGGGGGCGGGGTGTGTCCCCATGGCGGACAGTTTCAGCATCTCGCGGCCGACCGCAAGGCCCGCGGTTTCACGGTGTATCAGACGTATCCCGCGGCCACGGCCCAGCACTGGTGGAAAACGAAGTACACCGAGATCGATCCGGTGCGCTTCCAGCGCGTGTTCGATGTTCAGATGAATCATCTGGCGGAGCAGGGGTTCATCATCGCCCTGGGGTGTGGCCACTTCCAGAGCTCGACCGTGATTCCCGTCGATGATCTGCGGCGCTGGGCCCGTTATCTGGTGGCCCGCTATGGCGCGCATCCGGTGGTGTGGATCACGTGCCAGGAGATGAGCGCGCCCGCCGAGATGGGCGGCAAGGAAACCAATCGGATGGAGGTGTGGCGGGCGGTCGCCGAGGAGATCTCGCGCGCCGACGGGTATGGCCATCCGCATTCGGCCCACCAATGGGTGCTCGACGTTCACGATCGTCCCCTCGGCGGTGAAGCGTGGCATGACTGGTTTGCGCTGCAGGGGGGCCACCGCAATAGCGGTCTGACCTCGCAGGCACGTTATGCCGGCTATTACGCCTTTCTCCCAACGCGGCCCGTGCTCGAGACCGAAGCCATGTACGAGCGGATTGACTGCGGCGGTGTCAATACGACGGACGAAGCGCGGATGTCGGCGTGGAAGGCCATGCTCTGCGGTTGTTCCGGGTACACGTACGGTGGCGCGGGCATCTGGGCGCTCAAATGGGACCCCGCCGATCCACGCTGGAAGGACTACAACCACCCGATTGAGGCCTGGTATGCCGGTATGGTGCTTCCCGGCGCGGCGCAGATGACCGTGCTTAAGGACGTCTTCGCATCGGTTCCCTGGACGGCCTTGGTGCCGCGCTTCGGTGATGCGGCGTGGGCCGAGTGGGCTGACCCGGAACGGTGCGCGCTGGCCACGGATGGGAATCGTCTCTATCTGGCATACTGTTACGGGGACAGTTCGCGCGGGACCTTGCAGCAGCTCGATCCGGCGGCGGCTTACACCGCGCGCTGGTTCGATCCCCGTACCGGACAAGCCACTGTGATTGCCGAGTCTTTCCGTGCTCCGGATGGCCGCTGGCCGGTTCCGGAAAAGCCGGTTGGCGACTGGCTGCTGTGGGTCCAGGTGAGGTAACCGTTGCGCATGCCTTGTGAACTGACATTCTTCCGCGATCGCAACGCGGAGTTACCGCCCGATTGGGAGAACCCGCTCGTGTTCGGCATCAACAAGTTGCCGCCGCGTCATCCCGCCTGGCCTCATCCCGATGCCGCCTCGGCATTACAGGGCACGTTCACGGAGTCGCCCTGGCTGAAGTGCCTGAACGGCGAGTGGACGTTTCATTGGTGCAAGCATCCGGACGAGCGTCCGAAGGACTTCTACCGTGTCGATTTCGATGACTCTGGATGGAACGAAATCCCCGTCCCGGGTTGCTGGGAACTTTTCGGCTACGGCACCCCGCTTTACGTCAACTACACCTATCCATTTCAAGTGGTCCCACCGAAGGTCACAGAAACACCGCCACCGGAATGGACCTCCTATTCCGAGCGTAACCCGGTGGGGTCCTACCGGCTGCGCTTCACCGTGCCGGAGAACTGGGCCGGACAGCGCATCTATCTTCATTTGGGCGCGGTCAGTTCGGCGGTCTACGTCTGGGTCAATGGCCTGCGAATCGGGTACAGCCAGGATTCGCGACTGGCGGCGGAATTCGACATTACCGGGTTCCTGCGGCCCGGCGAAAACCTTCTCGCTTGCGAGGTCTACAAGCTTTCGGACGGTTCGTACCTGGAAGACCAGGATATCTGGCGCCTCGCCGGCATCATCCGCGATGTGTTCCTGTTCACCCGGCCGGCCCTGCATCTGTGGGATCTCTTCATCGAGCAGGACCTGGATCTCGAACACGATATGGCCACCCTGCGCCTGCATTACACCGTCTCAAACAACGATGGGGTTGCGGCGGATCATGTCGGGGTCCGCCTGCACCTGTTCGCGCCGGACGGTTCACCGGTTCAAGCCGACGGCTTTCTGGAGGACAAGCTCGCAAAGTCGCCGGTGTCGGGTGAGACCCTTGACCGGACCACGACCGCGGCCGTCTTGTCACAGCCGTGTCGCTGGACGCATGAGACGCCGCACCTCTACACGGCCGTGGTTGAACTGCGCCACGGCGACGTTGTGGTGGAGGCGCTGAAACTGCGCTTCGGCATCCGAAAGGCCGAAATCCGCGACGGCCGCTTCCAGCTGAACGGCGTGTCGATCAAGGTCATCGGCATGAACCGGCACGACTGGCACCCTCGCACCGGTTACGTGGTCGACGACGCCACGATGCGCGAGGATCTGCGCCTCATGAAGCAGGGCAACCTGAACGCGGTCCGTACTTCCCACTATCCGAACGATCCCCGCTGGTACGAGCTCTGCGACGAGTGGGGGATGCTGGTGGTGGACGAAGGCAACCTCGAATCCCATGGGCTGAGCTATCACCGTTGCGTCCTGCCCGGAGACCTGCCGGAATGGGAACCGGCGGTGGTTGACCGGATGCGGCGGATGGTCGTGCGGGACCGGCAACATCCCTGTGTGGTGATGTGGTCGCTCGGCAACGAGGCCGGCTACGGAAACGCGCTGGTCGCGATGGCCGCCGAATGTCGCCGCCTCGATGCCGAGAAACGGCCGATTCAGTACGCCGACATGAATGCCCCGTGCGATGTGGACAGCCAGACCTATCCCACGCCGCAGTGGCTGCTCGAACACATGGCCGGAAAAGCCATCCGCAAGGGCGAGCGCGGCGAAGCGACCAGTCTACGGCAACATGGCCCCTATCCGTCCGGACGTGCGTTCTTCATGAACGAATATTCGTGGTGCGGCGGGAACAGTCTCGGCAATTACCGGGACTACTGGGAGGTCATCGAGACGCACGATAGACTCATTGGCGGTGTTCTGTGGGACTGGGCGGATAAGGGACTCGAAGCCCGGCTGGGTGCGGACGGTAAGGCTTCTGTCCTCGGTCGCGACAGCCTGGTGCCGTTAGTACAAGCTCTCCCCTATCCCACTTTCCACGCCTACGGGGGCGATTTTGGCGATGTCCCCAATGATGGAAACTTCGTCCTGTGTGGGATCCTTGACACGGGGCGGCGTCTCAAGCCTCAGTATCAGGAAATGAAGCGGGTCAACCAGCCCTTGCGAGTGACGCCCGTTGACTTGGGCAACGGGGTGATCGCCATCACCAACAAGCATTTCTTCACTGACTTGAAAGAGTTCGACTTCGAATGGGAGTGGCTTCTGGAGGGAAGGGTCAAGATCCAAGGGCGATTGGCTCCGTTTGCCGCCGCGCCCGGGGCAACGGTTACGGTCAGATTACCTGGTCCGCCTGACGTCTCCCGGGGAACCGAAATCCTGCTCAATCTGCGGTGTTGTGCCCGAAAGACGACCCCGTGGTGTGACGCGGGGTTTGTCGTGGCCGTAGGACAACTTGCTTTGGCCCCGGACCACGTGCTGTCAGTGCCGGCCCGACGGCCTTCCGCGACGATTCCCGAATGGCGGCACACGGCGGAGCAGATTCAGGTGACAGGCGATGGGTTCGCCGTCAACCTGAGCACCGTCACGGGGATGATCACCTCGCTGGGTTATGAAGGGCACGACTACTTGATCTGGCCCCTCAGGCTCAATTTCTGGCGCGCTCCGACCACCTGCGATTCCGGATGGAAGACGGAGGCACTGCTGGCCTGCTGGCGGTATGCCGGCCGTGACGCCCGTGCCCGCGATCTGAAGGTGACGGCTTCAGGCGACGAGGTCACGGTTCACGCCGTGCTGGCCGTGGGCGACAAAGCCGTCGTAACGCTGGAGTATAGGATCGATGGTCGTGGCCGAGTGGCTGTGGACTATCGACTCGCGACTGATCCCGCCTTGCCGGAATTGCCCCGGATCGGGATGCAGATGACACTCGACACCAAGCTACGGCAGATCCGCTGGTATGGACGCGGTCCGCACGAAGCCTACTGTGACCGCCAGACCGGCGCCGATATCGGGCACTACGCCCTGGACCTTGATGAGTTTACTTTCCCTTATGCGGTCCCCCAGGAGAATGCCAATCGCACCGGTGTCCGCTGGATCGCCTTCACCAGCAGTGCCGGCAAGGGGCTGCGCTTCACGGCGGAGGGAAGACCTTTCGAGGCCAGCGCGTGGCCCTATGAGATGGCGGACCTGGAGGTCGCTCGTCATCCGCACGAACTGGTCCGGTGCGAGGGTGTGACCGTCAACATCGACTACGGCCAGATGGGGCTCGGCGGCGATTGCGGCTGGGGTCTCAAGCCCCATGAGATCTACCGACTGTTTTCCGGCCGGGATTACCGGTACCGTTTCCAGATATCCCCGAACTCAGAGTGCATTAACCCTGGTGGGTAACCTGTCGTGGTGCCACGAAGAACCCACCCCTTACCCCTCCAAGGAGGGGAACCGAATGGCGGAAACAAACGGCGATCCCCTCCTTGGAGGTAGGAGGTGGGTCGGGGCAGTCGATCGCGATCAGCCGGCGGCCTGCGTGAGAACCGCTTGCGCCACCTGGTGGCCGAGGACGTCCTGTCCCTGCGTGTTAAAATGCACGCCATCGTCGGACACATACTCCGGATGACCGATCACCAGGTCGAAGAGATTGTTGACGGGTAGTCTGTTTCTTGCCGCCAGTTTCAGGGCGAGCCGGTTCCGTTCCCGGACGCGATCGGTCTTGGGATCCACTTCTCCGGGTTTGCCGCGTTGCCACACCGGCGTTGTGTTGCCCCAGATCACTTTGGTGCCCTGACTCCTGGCCACGATGAACCGCAGCATGCCGGCAAGCCCTTTGGCATAGGCCTTTTCGTCGTAGTCCCAGCCGTGCAGGCCGTTATTGAAATGGATCACGGAGAACCGGAACTCGTCCAACAGCAGGGCCAGTTCCTTCCTCAATTTCGGGTCGCCGGCACAGCGGGACGTGGTGATCCGCGCGCACAGGAAGCGGTCCTTGAGGTCCTGCTCAACCTTGCCGAAATAAGATTGGGTGATGGAATCCCCAATGAGCAGCAGGCGGGGTTGCCCGCCAGCATCATTCGCGCCCGTTACCCAGACATTGCACCATTCGATGTATTCAAGATTGGCCATCTCCGCTACCTCACTTGTGTTAATGACTTTCCAACCATCCAAGCCTCCGTCAGGTCCATGACCTCTCGTTCCCAGGCGAGTCCGTAAAAGCTGTGGTTGGCGCCGGCAATCACGTGAGATTCATGGGGAATATTGGACCGGGCACAGAACGAGGCGTAACCCGTCTTCGCTGTTTCCGTTTCGGGATCATTCGAGCCGTGAATGAGCAGCGCGCGGCCTTTGTAGGCGCGGAGCCGGTTCAGCCATTCGGTTTCGTCCCTGATCTCTCCGCCGCCGGCGACCTCCTTGGCGCCCACGGCCTTCTTAACCATCCGCATATTGACGCGAAAGGTCAGCAGTTTCCGCCAGGTTTCCGGGCGCAGCAGCTTGCGCCCGTAGAGCAGCAGTGCATGCGTCGATTTGCGGTTCTTGCTTGTGGCGTCGCGCAGGGGACCCATTGGTTCAGGCGACCAAAGTGCCAGGCCGCCCACCCGCGGGTCCGACACTGTTGTGCCGATGGCGACCTTGCACCCTGAGCAAATGGCCAGCAGGATCACGTCGCGTCCAGGATAGCGCGGCACGGCAAAGTCCAGGGCGGCGGACGTATCGGCGATCATCGAGCGGATGGAGGCCCGGGAGGCCTCCCCGTCGCTGTCGCCGCGTCCCCGGAAATCGAAGCGCACACAGACGCAGCCGCGGGCGGTCAGGCGCCGGGCCATATGGACGAACATCCGGTGCGGACCGATCCGTGACCCGGCCCAGCCATGCAGGAAGACGACGAGCGGTCCTGTGCCGGCGGGCTCGGGTTCATGCACGATGCCCTGCAGAACGTCACGATCCACATGCCATGCAACGGGGTGCTCCGGGGCGGGCTGGGCGCTGCGCCGTCCGGCATCGGCGGGCAACGTAGTGCCCGCCGTACAGGCTGTCGCCATGCCTCTTGGCGTTTCTCCCTGCTCCTTCATCAGCCAGGCCCGCGTCGCGTCAATCAGCGACGGGCAACTGACGAGACCCACCAGATTCCAAAAAGGATCCTCCGGCACGGAAAGCAGATCGACGCCGTTGCCGCCGGCCAAGAGGGCGTCCTTGAGCCCCGTCAACTCCCGGGGGACGACACCGGTTGGAGCGATCTGAACCAGAAGCGTCCGGCGGGGCGCCTGTCCGGCCCCCCGCGTGAGGTCGATGGCGCTGGTGTCGCTGAAAAGTCTGGCGGTCACCGCATAACCATCCAGATCAATGGGGGTTCCATTTTCCAGGTCCTTCAACAAGGTTGCACGGGTCACCTGGCTTTTCCCGAAGGTGACCATCTCGCGGACCAATTTCCGCCGCAGTTCCTGATCCAGGTAACGGCGTCCGTTCAGGACGGGCTCCCAGAGAACGGCAAAATCAGCGCCAGCGTCGTTTGCGGCTCCCACGGCCAGGGACGCGCCCAGGCGCAACCCGAGCAGGCCGAGTCGTTCCAGGGTGACCTGTTCACGAAGATACCGGGTGGCTTGGACAATGTCCTCCTGCCAGTCGGGGCAGGAGAAGGCGGCGAAATCGCCCGTGCTATCCCCGCAGCCGCGGTAGTCAAAGCGCAGCACGGCGCAGCCGGAGGCGGCCAAGGCCCGGGCGGCGTCCACCATGACACGATGGGCACTCTTGCGCTCCTCGAACAGCGGATGACACATCACCAGCCCGCACCGGCATTCGGCCGCCGGACGGTAGAGCATGCCGCAGAGGGTATCAGCGCCGCTGGGGATCTGGACGGGTTCTTCCATGGTGATCAGCAAGTCGGCAATCTCATCAGGAACTCAGGAACTCAGGTTTTCGAACAAATGCCTATTCCTGATTTCCTGAGTTCCAGATGTGACGTCCCGTTGCATGCGGGGCAGAGGTTCATGCGGCGTCCATCTTGCCACGCACGAAGGCGGCCAGGGCGGCCACGGTTTCAAAATGCTTGATGCTGAACTCCTCGTCGGGGATGACGATGCCAAACTCTTCCTCCACGCCCACCACGAGTTCGAGCAGACTCACCGAGTCCACCCCATAGTCGTCCATGAGGGACTTGTTGTCGTCGATCGCTTCAGGGGCGACTTTGAGAAAAAGCCGGGCCGCGATCATGCGTTTCAGTCGGTCTTCAATGCGTTCGTTAGTCATGTGTGTTCTCCCGAAAACGTCCTATTCTAGTCACGGATGACCAGGATGACACGGATAAAGCAGAGCCGCGATCAATGCTCGGTTCCGACCTGGTGAAAAAGGTTCTGGATGGTTTTGAAGTCGATGCCGTAGAGCGCCACTTTGCGCTGGTGATCGGAGGTGATGTAGACTCCCTGGAGGTTCCGTTCCGCGTCAAAGAAGGCGGCAAACACGCAGTTGTGAACGACCTGGTGACAAAGAAACAAAAGATCGTGCGCCACGGGATGTCCGGACTTGAGGTCATACAGCACCTCGAACGAGGGCTCCCCAACGAGCACATCGGTTTTCCGATGTGCGGGGAATGCCGTCATGGGGATCGGCCGATGCACCAGGGCATCGCTCAGGAGGAACGAGTTGATCAGGCGGCGGATGCCGTAGAACCCCAGGACGACGGTCTCTTCCAGTTTGACGGAGGAGGCTTCGCTCCAGCGATGGGGTTGGACGAGTTCGTGCAGGAGTTCAGCCTGCCTCAGGAGTTGCTGTTTCCAAGGGTACGACGTTGTGGTCATGCTCACCTCCATAACTCCGACACAGCCCCATCTCAGGGCAGAAACTCTTTCTTGCGCAATTTCTCCGGCAAGTAGTGTTCGAGAACGAAATTCAGCCCGTGTTTGGCGAAGGCCTGTTGTTCGATACGCACGCCCATCTTAAGCATCTGGTTGAGCGTGTTCTGCCATTCCTTGTGGTGGAGAATGAAGGGATCGTTCTTCAGGGCATCTTTGGCCCGTTTGATATCCGCCTCTTCCAGGGGATGGGTGGCATCCTCCAGCTTGTAATCGATGATGTCCTGCGGCGTGACGCCTAGATATCTCGCCTGTGGCACGCAGAAGTAACGATTGATATGGGCCGCCTGCCCGGAGCCCACCTTCAAGGTGCGGTAGATGTTGCAGTAGCCGTAGGGGTCGCCGTCGGTGAACACGAGCACGGGCAGCCGCTGGTCATCCGCCAGACGGCGGATAAACCGCCGGCAGGCCCGCGTCGGCACGCCGCTCATGGACACCAGGATGCAGTTGGCCGTTTCGTAAAACACATGATGCACCAAGCGCTGGAAGAGCGAGGCCGTCTCGATCACGAGGATCAGCTTGGCTTTGGATTCGAACTGCAGGTGCTCCACGCGGGAGGGAATGCTCCAGGCGCCGCTGCCCAGCTTGGCACAGTTGACCTTGATAACCTCGCCGGTAACGGGATTCCTGTCGATGACCGTGAGGGGGCCGGTCACGTCGCCACCGCGTTCCTCGGGAATGTAGCCGAGTTGCTCCCGGTTCACGCCGAGCATGGCTTCCATGTCGTCGAGAAGCGCATCGCTCTCCGGCTGCTCGTCAAACCGGCATTCGCCCCAGCTCTTGCTGTTGTAGTAGATCTCGCGCTTGCCCGCGATGTCGTCCTTGTCGAGCAGGTCCTTCTTGGTCGTGGCCATCAGCCGGACCGACTGCGCGAACGTTTTGACGGTGTTGTAGGTCAGGGTGCGGGTCGCCACTTTGCCGCGGATCTCGAAATGGCCGCGTTTCAGGTCGTAGCGCACATTCGACAGGGCGCGCACGGGGAATCGCATGCTCGGCTTCCGGTGCTTCTTGACAATATCATCGTGAATTTCGCGACTGATCTTGACGATCCGGGCACCGGCCTCCTGCTTGTCGATCACCTTCATCGTGGTGCCGGTGTCTTCGACGGCTGTTTTCGTTTTGCTCTTTGTCGCCATTTACGTCTCCAAATGCGTGCGTTCCAGGAGGTCGTTCAGATTGCTCACGACGCGAGCCTCATCACGGTCGGACAAATCGAGGATGTCCTTCAGCCCGAGCGCCAGATGGGGAATGTACATGGCGATATAGCTGCGTTTTCGATCCTGTTCGGCCAGCCGGTGCCGCTTGTGCAGGAACACCGAGAGGCGGCGGCCGCATTCCTGGATCCCGAACGTGACTTCGCGGATGATCTCGGGATAGTGCGCAATGGCTTCCTTGCTCTCACTGGTGAAGGGCACCCAGACGCTGGCCATGTGGACCATGATGACGACCGGCCCCAGCGGCAGTGAGCCGCGGGGTTGCGCGAGCCCGTAGCTTTTCCAGTTCACCCCTGTGATGGCTTTGGTGATGGCACAGGCGCCCGCCATGTGCAGCAGGGGAACCCGGTTGGCGAACCGCATCACGCGAGCCGGCTCGTCAGCGCCCAGGTCGGCCTGGTCTCCGGGTTTCACGTAGGCCAGTCCCACTTCGACCTGGAACGGGTTTCCGCGATAGACGGTGGGCGGCCGGGTCACGGCCGTGAGAAAGTCGGCGCCCATTTCCTTCTTCAGGCCGGTCATCAGTTGTTCTTCGCCAATGGGCGACAGGCAGTCGGTCGGCGGCCGCATCAGCTTCGTGTCATTGATCGCCTTGAACAGCGCCTCGCTTTCGCGATGAGCGATCCGCGTGGGATTGGCCCGCGGGTCCAGGCCGGCCCGCTCGCAGATGTCCAGGGCCACTTTGCCGCTCACCCGCGAAAAATCCTGGGACAGTGCCGCCCGCAGGGTCCGGGCGGGGGTATCCTTCATCATCTGCATCAGGAGGCCCAGTTCCACGCCGTGGGGGTGGGGCTTGATCTCCACGGGGGGTGGCGGCAGGTGGGTGACGCCCCGAAAGAAGGTGGTCCAGGCCACGTCGGCCGCCGGCTGATCCCCGGCCTCGCCGGCGCTTCGGGCGGCCTCCTCGGGCGGTCCCTCCTTCTTCAGCAGCTGGACCCGGAAGTGGAGCTGAAGGTGCGGATTCACGATCGCGCACTGCTTTAGGTACTCGTCCACCGAGCGCGTGCCGCGAACATAGGCCGCCTCCATCTCGATCTCGACGCAGGTGCCGTGGCCGGCGATCACCGTCTCCCCCGGCGTGCCGTCGGCATGGACCGGATGAAACTCCGGATGCCATTCAATCATGACATCCTTGAGAATCGTCGGCGCGTTCTTGCGCGTGTCGATCTGCACCTCGATGTGGTGTGCCTGTTTGGCGCCCGCGGGACGCGACAGGATTTTGGTGGCATGTCCTGTGGTCAACTGACCGTACATGCCCGCGGCGCTGATGCCGATGCCCTGCTGGCCGCGCGACATCCGTAGACGGTGGAACTTGGAGCCATAGAGCAGTTTGGCGAAGATCTTCGGAATCTGGGCGCGAACGATGCCCGGGCCGTTATCGGTGATCGCCACGCGAAAGCGATTCGCGGCGATCTGCTGGATCTCCACGCTGATCTCGGGGACGATGCCTGCTTCTTCGCAGGCGTCGAGCGCATTGTCGACCGCTTCTTTGACCGTGGTCAACAGAGCCTTGCGGGGGTTGTCGAATCCCAGCAGGTGCCGGTTCTTGAGGAAGAACTCGGAAACCGAGATGTCTCTCTGTTTCCGCGCCATCGTTTCGGCCGTCTCGGCCGCAAGGGTTCGCTTAGCCATGGGAGTAGTGAGCCGTAGTTTGATCGGAATTTCAAGACAAACCCTGCAGCGGCGCAACGAACCCGGCCACTTTCCCCACGTGGGTCCACAATCTGTGGGGATCAAAGCGGAGAAGAGGTCCTGATCGGAGTCAGGACCTACGGTGGCGGGGAGGCGGCGGGGGATTACTCGCCGACGGCGTCGAGCCAGGCCTGGGCCATGCGCTCATGGCCGGCCAGCGTGGGGTGGACGCCATCACTGGCCCAGCAGGCCGGCGGGGCCTCTTTGACCGCCTTGTCGAACATGGTCTGGAATGGGACGAAGACGGCTTTGAATTCCTTCGCGAGCTTGCGGGTGACCACGCGGCGGCGATCCATCTCGATGATCCAGTCCCTCGTGACCACGCCGCAGTTGAGGACGAACGGCTCGCACAGCACGAACCGCACCTTGGGCAGGGCTTCGCGCACCTCGGTCAGGAAGTCGCGATACACCCGCTCGTACTTGGGAACCGAGACGCCGTTCTGGCCGCCGAACTCGTGCCACGTGTCGTTGACGCCGATGAGGATGCTGAGCAACTGGGGCTTGAGATTGATGGCGTCGGCTTTGATGCGGGCATAGAGATCCACAACCCGGTTGCCGCTGATGCCGCGGTTCAGAAACGTCAGTCCATCGGCGGGACGGGCCGCCAACTGCCTGGCGGCGATGAAGGTGACGTAGCCGCCGCCCAGCCCGCCGTTGACGGCATTGGCCTCACGCGCCCGTCCGCAATCGGTGATCGAGTCTCCCTGGAATAGAACGGTGTCCTTGGCTTGAATCATCTTGCTCATGGTGTGTGTCCTCTTTGTTTGGCTGCGCTGGTCGGCAGTGGCGCGCATTGGACCGCTTTCAACACGGCCTGTCAAGCGCTCCTCCGCTTCTGAATGGCCTTTACTTTCTCCCTCGCCCCACACAACAATGCCGTCCCATACAGGAGTGAAGGCAGCATGATGACACGTCAGGCATTGGGGAAAACCGGGTTGGAGGTTTCGTCGATCTGTTGCGGGGCGGGGCCTTTCGGGTCGGGTTTGCGGGGGAAAGATCTCGAGACGCACATCAACCTGTACCGCGAGGCCGGTGGAAACTTCTTCGATACGGCGCATTGCTATGCGTTCTGGACGCCTTACGGCGCCGGGTGCAGCGAGTGCGCCCTCGGCGACTACGTACGCCGGAACGGAAAAGGCGATCTGGTCATCGGGACCAAAGGCGGGCATCCGGGTGCGGAAGGGTACCGCAAGACCGATCACTGGCTGGCACCGGCGCGCATCGAGGCCGACATTGACGACAGTCTGGGCCGGCTGGGCGTGGACGCCATCGATCTCTTCTGGCTGCACCGCGACGATACCCGGATGGCGGCGGGTGAAATCGTTGAGATCCTCAACGGGGAAATACGCCGGGGCCGGATTCGCCAGGTGGGCGCCAGCAACTGGCGGACGGATCGTATCGCGGAGGCCAACGCCTACGCGGCCGCCCATGCCTTGCAGGGCTTTGTGGCCAATCAGCCCGAGTACAACCTTGCCCGCAAGACCACGCCAAACCCCGCTCCCGGCCAGGACCCGACGCATGGCGCGGCCATGCTGTTTCTTGAAGCCCAGGACATGGACTGGCATCGCCAGAGCCTGTTGCCAGTGATTCCCTACACGTCGACGGCCGGCGGATATTTCGCCAGAGGCACCACTTCGGCGGCCACCGCCTATGATAATCCCGTTACCCACGGTCGGCTTGCGCGGGCCCAGTCCCTTGCGCGCGAATTGAACGCGACGCCCGGTCAGGTGGCGCTGGCCTGGTTGCTTCATCAGGAGTTTCCGGTGATCCCGATCATTGGCACGCAGAACCCGGTTCACCTCCGGGAAGACCTTGAGGCCACGCGGATCCGGCTTTCGCCGAAGGAGATGGCCTGGTTGACGGCGCCGTGAGGGCGGATGCTCCCTGACAGGGAACAGATCGAACCTAAAGAATGGCGTACCTGGCAGGAGTTGAACCTGCAACCCTCAGATCCGTAGTCTGATGCTCTATCCAATTGAGCTACAGGTACGACTTGGATCGATCGGGCGCAAACTATAAGGGGTCCCTCGCCGTTTTGCAACCTCTGCGTGGAGTTTTTTTGGGCTAGCCGGATCAGGGAGCGGGAGGGACGAACGGAACCAGCAGGTTTTGTTCGTACAAATGGCGCACCATGATGACGTCCAGCGCATGACCGGCCTTGTAGGACTGCACTTCGCCCACGAAGCGGCCGGTATCGATCAAGGCGATGGCCGCGGTGAGATCCATCACCGCCCGGTGCCAGACCGCCTCGAGTGCCTTGCCTTCGTGAATCAGGGCCGGCTTGTTGTAGTAACGCCGGCGTCCGGCAATCAGGATGTTGTGCGTCGTATAGCCCAGGTTGCGGAAGTCCGCGAAACACTGGCCCACGGTTTTGGCAAACAGCATTTGCAGGCCTGAGCAATTGGTTCGGGCGAGGGCGCCGTAACGGGCGGTTTCGGGCGTCAGGCGAATCTGGATCCGCTGCCGGGCGATGGCGGTTGGGAAATCCACCGCACAATCGAGGTCCAGGCAAGGCGTCGGGCCGGTGCAGGGCTTGATGACCAGGAAGCTGCCATTGGGTCCAAGGATGGACACCGGTTTCGTGACGGTGACGTAGGAAATGGGGTGGGGGGTGGTCTGGAGGCCAGCGCGGTCCAGCGCCTCCACCAGGTCCATGCTGCCCCGGTCGAACAACGGCGGATCACCCGAGTCCATGCGGATCCGCACGTTATCGAGATTGAGGCCCAGGCGGAGGGCGATGATATGCTCGACCATGCGCATGTAGTTGTGAGGCGACCCGCTGCAGAGCACGATGTTTCGCTGCGTGGTCCACACGTTGTTGGCCGCCACGCGAATGGGCAGGGCGTCCGGGAGATCGGTACGGTCGAACCACCAACCCTCGGTGGTCGAGGGCTCGAAATGAAGCGTGCGTTGGGCGCGCCCGAAGAAGGTTCCGGGCCCGGTCACGGAGACGGGGCGGACGATGGTGGTCTGAAAGCGATCCGGTTCAGTGATGGCCGGCTTCCATTCCCAGTCAACCGGTTGATTCCGGAATTTCTCGTACTGGCGGTCCATGAGGCCCTGATCACCCTGCAAAATGGTTCCATATGGCGTAACGGACATGCCTTGACTCCCTTCCGAAAGGTGCCCATAGAACGGTAAGCGGCCAAAAAAGTCAAGAAACGGGGAGTGCGGCGGCAGCAAAACATGGCCAAAAGTGGCCGCTTTGAGCTATCATGCCCGCCCATGAGCACCAACCATCAGGCATTTCCAGGCCGACGTCGCGGCAAAGACCATCCGTTCATGCGGCGGCGGGGCGTGGCTGTGGTCTTGTTGTGCGGCGTGGTGTGGGGGGGTGCCGGCGGTTACGATAACAGCATGGCTGAGGAGACCGTTCCCCGGAATATGGTGGTCATCGGGTGGGACGGCGCCCAGCGGGAGCACGTTCGCGAGATGATTGACCGGGGTGAGGTGCCCAACCTGATGGCCCTCGCCAGGGAAGGCCGGCTGGTGGATATTGACGTGACCACCGGCGCCACGGATACCAAGGCCGGCTGGACGCAGATCTTGACCGGCTACCGCCCGGACAAGACAGGCGTCTTCAGTAACGGGCAATACCAGCCGATCCCGGTAGGGTATACCCTCTTCGAACGACTTGAGGCGTTTTTCGGTCCAACCAATATCGACACGGTGGCGATCATCGGGAAAAAGGAGCATGTGGACGCCGATCCTCCGCAGAAAGTGCCGTATGAGCAGTGGCTCAAGAAGGAAACGCGCCAGAAACGACTGAACAAGAAAAAGGCGGGCCTCGCCAATCTGCAGGGTGGGCGGATCGTCGAGGCGGATGACGAATGGACCGGAAAGATCGCCGCCAAGTTGAAGGAGTTGGGCTTGTATGAAAAGACCAGGATCTACGTGGTGGTGGATCACGGGTTTAACGAAGGGGAGGAAGGCCATCGTCATGCTCCTTCTGTCTTCCTGGGCACGAACGATCCCAAGGTGATCCGGAACGGTGACCGCGCCGATATCGCCCCCACGCTGCTCAAGCGCCTTGGCCTTGATCTTGCCCGGATTCTGCCCCCGCTGGACGGGTATCCGCTCGATGAACCCGCACCGTGAGATGTTTTCCGGGACCGTAAAGGAGGAACAGTGGCAGGGAAATCAGTCCATGTGTTCGTGCACCTCTGGAACCGACCGACCGAGGCGAACGCCAGTAGGGCGGGCGCTACGTCGCCCGCCCCGGCCGGCGGCGTAGCGCCGGCCGTACGGCGCCCCGTCACTTGCATCACCTCGCAGATGCGCCCTCTTAGGGCTGCATGGTTTGGTTTGGGTTGTGTCTTAACAGGAGTGTTAACAATGACCTTCTCGACCGTGGCGTCCGCTGGAGTGTTTGACTCGGTGCCCGACCTCAAGCCGACGATTGAAACCTACAAGACCGTTGGTGGGGAACCCCTGAAGCTCTTCATCTATTCCCCCACCAACCACAACCCGAAGGTCGATCGGCGCCCGGTTCTCCTCTTCATCCACGGGGGAGGATGGGGCGGGGGTACACCCGATTTCTTTGCGCCGCACTGCCGGTATTTCGCGGCGCGCGGCCTGGTGGCGATGACGGTTCAGTATCGCCTCACGAAGACACCGGGGGTGACGGTGTTCGACTGCATCGCCGATGTCAAATCCTGCGTGCGTTGGATTCGGCTTCATGCCGACGACCTGGGGGTGTCGACGAACCGGATCGCGGCGGCGGGCGATTCGGCCGGCGGTCACCTCGCGGCCTGCCTGGGACTGATTCAAGGGCTCGATGAACCCCGGGAAGAGACTTCGGTAAGTGCCAGGGCGGACGCGATGATCCTCTACAATCCGGTCATCGATACGACGATGCCCGACGGGTGGGATATGGTCCGGTACGGCGGCAAGGCCGGTACGGCGGTGGCGGAGCGGGCCCGCGAGTTCTCGCCGGTGGATCATGTGAGCGCCGGCGCCCCGC
Source organism: uncultured Verrucomicrobiota bacterium (assembly GCA_964404035.1). Lineage (GTDB taxonomy): Bacteria > Verrucomicrobiota > Kiritimatiellia > CAIKKV01 > CAITUY01 > CAMBRF01. The sequence continues at coordinate 54,197 of CAYOIT010000004.1, forward strand.
CGACGCTCGTGATCCATGGCACGGCTGACACGGTGACGCCGATCGCGTGGTCCGAACGGTTTGTTCAAGCGATGCAGGACGCCGGCAACTCCATTGACTTCATGAAACTGGAGGGGCGGAAGCATGCCTTTGTGATTCCCTTCTGCAGCGACGAGGTTTCGGTCGGTCTGGCAGTGGAGCGGACCTGGCAGTTTCTCGTGGCGAAAGGTTTCCGTTGAGCCGGGAGACGCGCCCCTTCAACTGACGCTGGGGCTCAAAGGCTAGGGCGTCGTCTTCTTCAACAGCCAGGCCATGTTTTCGCCCAGAACCGTCATGGTCCGGATACCTTCTTCGTCCGCTTCGACCTCGCCCTTTTCCCGGCCGATACCCATATTCCAATAGCAGGAACCAGGGATGATCATCTGCCGGATCAGAAAGAAATGATTGATGGTGTCAAAAGCGTGGATGGCCCCGCCCCGGCGAACAGCGATGACGGCGGCGCCGATCTTCCGCTTCAGGAAGTTGTCATTGGCTCCGGCCACAAGCCCCGCCCTGTCGATCAGCGCCTTGAGTTCAGGCGTGATGTCGGCGAAATACGTGGGCGAAGCGAGGATGATACCGTCCGCCCCTCGCATTTTCGCAATCCACTCATTCACCAAGTCAGCCTGGACGCAGCGTCCATTCTTGGTCTGAAAACACTGGTAGCAGGCCGTGCACCCGTGAATCAGGTTGCCCCCCACCTGAACGAGTTCCGTTTCGATGCCCTCAACCTTCAGAGCGTCGAAGACATGCTGGATGAGCCGGACGGTGTTACCGTCCTTCCGTGGACTGCCGTTGAACGCGACTACTTTCATGGATGCTGATACCCCTTTGTTGAGATCGACCTTAGCTTCTTTCCCGGGAAGATACACGTTTTTGCGTGACTCTTTCTGGAGCCGGGACTCCTTCGTCGCGGCGGTCGCCTGCGCGCGAGGACGGCGATCGCGGACGAGATGAGTCCTTCGGTGCGGGCCTTTTGGGCGACTCCAGCGGGAGCGTCAACACGATTCGTGTGCCGTGCGGGGACACGGGATTGAAACTTAGCGAACCGCCGAGATGTTTCATTCGTGCCTGAATGGCATGCAAACCGAATCCCCCCCTGCGGTTGAACCCGGTGGCCGACATCCGGGTGAATCCGATACCGTCGTCCTTTACGGTGATGCGCAGTTGCTCGCCGGCCCGGCGCAAGGAGACGACGACGTGGTGCGCCCCGGCATGGGTCACAATATTCCGGAGCAGTTCACGTACCGCATGAAACGCCACAATGTCGGTGTCGTCGGGCAGGGGCTTGGGCCTCCGGTCATTCCTGACGACGAAAGGAAGGCCGTGTTGTGCGGTCATCTTGTCGCATAGATCCTCCACCGCGGCTTCGAGTCCGAATCTCTGAAGCACGGGCGAAGCCAGGTCGAACGTCAGCGATCGAGTGACCTGAATCACATGGTCGATATACCCGCTGACTTGGGTCACCATGCCACGCGTCTTCTCCTGTTTCAGAAGCGTGGCGACCTGCCCCAGGGTGAGTTTTGCGCTCGCGAGCATCTGGCCGATGTCATCGTGCAAGCCTTGGGCAATACGGCGCCGCTCGTTCTCTTCAGCCACGGCCAGTTCCGAGACCAGCGCCTGCAACTGGAGCTGCCGGTCGATCAGTTCCTGCTCGGTGCGTTTCCGTTCGGTGATGTCGCGCGACATCCCGAACAGCGCGGTGCTCCCGTTCCATTGGCCCTGAACGACCTTCGTCTCAACAGGGATCAGGTCGCCTGACTTCGTCATCAGCGGGATGTCGCAGCAATCCGACTTGCCTGCCAGCATGGTGGCCACGATGGCGGCGGCGCGGTGTCGTTGGTCCGGCGGATGCATCATCAGAAGTGTCTTGCCGAGCACTTCTGTGGCGGAGTAACCCAGACGGCGCACCACCATGGGGTTGACGTGCAAGAGGCCTCCCTTGGCATCGGCGATGAAAAGGAAGTCCCCTAATGAATCGAACAGGGCCTGCAGGTTCCTCTCATTCATGTGGAGGGCCGCTTCAGCCCTGACGCGGGCGATGGTCGGGCCGATTTGTGCGGCAATCGCCTCGATGGCGTTCCTGGAACTCTCGCCAATGGTGTCGGCAGTGTGCGAGGCGAGGTTCAGCGAGGCGACGACCTGCCCCGCATGCTTGACGGGTACGATAATCCCCGAGCACAGTTTCTCGCGCCGCATGTCGAGATCGGCCGACCGTTTTATATCGGAGCGGTCGAGACACACGGTGCGTCCCTTCATGAGAATAAGGGATTGGCGCGCCGAAAGCGGGTAGTGGGACTTGGCCTTCACGAAGGCCGGCGACAGGCCTCGATGGATCAAGAGATCGGTGGTGCGCCTGTCGAAGTTGAGGGTGTAGATGCCGCCGGAATCGATGCCCTCGATCTGACAGACGGTGTCAAGAACCCGGTCGAGTGTTTCTGTCAGCGAGCCCGGAAAGGTCAGAGCGAGGGAGAGATCGCGCTGTAACCTGAGGAGGGATTGCGCGTTAGTGTGCTCCATAGGGAAGGACGCGATACGGCGCTTTGGGCGCTTCTTGTCAACGGGTGTGGCGTCTCTACCAGCACGCGACTGTCTCTGAAACGACATCCGGGATTCCTTATCGAAGACTCCGGCCAACCCGTCCGACGCGATGAGCCGGCCGTGTCCACATAGAGTCATCCTATCAGGCGCGGCCCCGCATGCAAGGGTATTTGCCTGCTCTCAGAA